>DATBAK010000085.1 GCA_036271555.1 Acidimicrobiia bacterium | reverse complement strand
GTCGCGGGCCGCGCCGCGTTCTCGATCACCGATTACATCGCGCGCGTGCAGTTCGACGGGCAGGAAGGTTGGGGCATCTTCGAGCACGCGACCCTCGGCCCCCACGCGCCCTCCGGCTTCGTCGACTACACCGACGGCGCGCCGTAATTTCTGGTCGGGCTCGCAAGCTTCGCCCTCCCCGACGCGGGATGGGATCGAATCGGGTCGCCCTGCTCGCTCCGCTCGCGGGCTGTGGCGCCTTACCTCCGTCTCAATCGGCTATCGCGCCGTTCACGAGCGTGCGGAGCTGGCCGCGGAAGTTGAACGTGCCCGACGGGATCAGCTGGGTCATGAAGATCACGATCGTCGACTCGAGCGGGTCGACCCAGAACGCGGTCGACGCGAGCCCGCCCCACATGAACTCGCCCGTCGACGTGAGGTTCTGCGTCGCGACCGGTCCGAGGCCGACCGCGACCGTGAGTCCGAACCCGGTCCCGTCGAAGCCGACCTCGCCGTAGCCACCGGGTAGCGCGAACTCGCGCAGCTGCCCGCCGTCGCCCAGGTGGTTCGACGTCATGAGCTCGATCGTCTTGCGACTCAGGATGCGCGCGCCGTCGAGCTCGCCGCCGTTCAGCAGCATCCGGCAGAAGCGGAGATAGTCGGCGGCGGTGCCGACGAGTCCGCCGCCGCCCGACAACAGCGCGGGCGGCGTTCGGTACCGACTCCGTTCGGGGTCGTCGACGAGCACGAGCTGTTTCTGCGCGTTGCGCGCGTAGCAGGCCGAGAACCGATCGAGCTTGTCGTCGGGCACGACGAAGCCGGTGTCGGGCATGCCGAGCGGCTCGAAGATCGTGGCGCGCAGGTACTCGTCGAACGGCTGACCGGAGAGCACCTCGACGAGGCGCGCGCAGATGTCGGTCGACCACGAGTAGAGCCAGTGCGTTCCCGGGTGGAAGCGCAGCGGTTCGCCGGCGAGCAGCACGCTCAGCTCCGCGAGCGTGATCTCGGTCGGCTTGCCGCCGCCGGTCGTGAGCGCGTCGAAGTCGAGTCGCGCGCCGCGCGGCCCGTAGCCGATCCCCGACATGTGCATGAGCACGTCGCGCACGCTCATCGGGCGCGCGGGCGGCACGAGGCGGACGTTGCCGTCGGCGTCGCGCTCGCGCACCTGCACGTCCGCCCATTCGGGAAGGAACTGCGACACGGGATCGCTCAGCTGGAACGTCGCGCGCTCGAGCAACGACAGGAGCGCGACCCCGGTGATCGGCTTCGTCATCGAATAGAGCCGCCAGATCGTGTCGTCGGCGACGGGCTTGCCGCGCTCGCGATCCATCTCGCCGAGCGTCGACGAGTACGCGAGGTGGCCCCGCCGGAACACCACGGTGTGACACCCTGCGATCTTCCCGGAATCGAGGTAGCGCGACCGCAGATGCGCCTCGATCCGGTCGAGGCGCGTGGGATCGAAGCCCGCGGCCTTCGGGTCGGGTCCGCTCACGACGCACCGAACCCGGGGCCGTCGATGCGATCGATCGTGACGAGCTCGTCGACGCGCGCCCGGCGCAGGCGGCGCGCCGCGTGCACCGGATGACCGAGCGCGATCACCGCCGCGAGCGCGAGCTCGGGACCGGCGTGCAACAGCGTCTTGACCTCCGACTCGCGACGAATGTTCATCGTCGTCATCACTCCCCCGAGCCCTTCCTCACGCGCCGCGAGCAACACGCTCCACGCGAACGGGTACACCGACGCGCCGCCCGTGAACTGGTAGCGGTCGGAGTCGCGGTCCATCGCGGCGAGCGCGCGCAGATCCGCGAACAGCACGAGCAGCACCGGCACGGTGTCGAGATGCTCGGCGAAGCCACCCGGGCCGTCGGCCGCCGCGGCCGCGAGCGCCGACGCGTTCGCGAGCGCGGCGGTCTCGGCGTCCCGATCGGTGACCGGCGCGAACGGCGTGAGCTGCGCGCTTGCGCTTGCGATCGCGAGGTACTCGTACCAACCGGGCAGGTACAGGTCGCGCACCGCGCGGCGGGTCTCCGGATCGCGCACCACGACCACGCGCCAACCCTGACGGTTGCCGCCGCTCGGCGCGAAGCGCGCCGCGTCGAGGATGCGCGCGAGTGATTCGTCCGAGACCGGCTCGTCGGTGAACTCCCGGACCGCGCCGGTCGAGCGCAGGGCATCGAGCAGCTCCATGACGCGACCCTACGCGTGGCTTCCAACCTCCGGGTACGGTCGCCGGCCATGGACACCGACGCGCTGTTCTCCGTCTCCGGCAAGACCGCGCTCGTCACCGGCGGCTCGCGCGGAATCGGACTCATGATCGCCGAGGGCCTGCTCTCGAGCGGCGCCCGCGTCTACATCTCGGCGCGCAAGGCGGCCGCGTGCGACGAGGCCGCGCAGCACCTCTCGCAGTTCGGCGAGTGCGTGTCGATCCCCGCCGACCTGTCGACGAAGGAAGGTTCGGACGCGCTCGGCGCCGAGATCGCGCGTCGCGAGCCGAAGCTCGACATCCTCGTCAACAACGCCGGCGCGACGTGGGGCGCGCCGCTGCTCGAGTTCCCCGACGACGCGTGGGACAAGATCCTCGCGACGAACGTGAAGGCGGTCTTCCATCTCACGACCGCGCTCGTGCCCCAGCTGCGCGCGGCCGCGAGCGCCGACGATCCTGCACGCGTCGTCAACGTCGGATCGGTCGACGGCATCCGCGTGCCGTCGCTGGAGAACTACTCGTACTCCGCGAGCAAGGCCGCGGTGCACATGCTCACGCGTCACCTCGCCGATCGCCTCGCGCGCGAGCACATCACCGTGAACGCGATCGCGCCGGGTCCGTTCCGCTCGAAGATGATGGCGTTCGTCCTCGACTCCGACGGCGGTGAGGAGATGGTCGCGTCGACGGTGCCACTGCGCCGCATCGGCCGGCCCGAGGACGCGGCCGGCGCGGCGCTCTTCCTCACGTCGCGCGCAGGCTCGTACCTCACCGGCGCGGTCATCCCCGTCGACGGCGGCATCTCGACGCACGGCTGACGCCCGCAACTCAGCCCAGTGCCTGCTCGCTGGTCGTGACCCACCGGCAACCGTCGAACGCGGTGATCGCGATCGACCGCACGACGAACCGGCCCGTCAGATCGAGTGCTCTCACCTCGGACCACGCCACAACTCCGAGACCGCTCGTCCGTGGGTGCACGAGCGTCACGTGCGGGGGAACGTCCGCTCGACCACCATCGTCGGCGATCCCGTCTCGAAGCCTCGCCAACCCTCCCTCGACATCGCGCACGGCGACGAAGATGCCGAGCGCGGGATCGCCGTCGTTCACCACCGCGCCGAGCTCGAGCACGAACGGCGCATGCCGTGGCGCGACCTCGGCGACGCGAGCGGTGAGGTCGTCGACGTCGCCGCCTCCACTCGGGTACGCCACGCTCACGTGCGCCGCGATCTGCGCCGCCATCACCGGGTCCCATCGACGGCGTACGGCTTCGACATCGGCCCGGACCGGATCGAGGAACGCGGTCGCGTGCGGGAGCCGCAACCCGCCGTCACCGCGCGGCGCGAACGCGCTCGCAACAATTCGCCGAACGAGCTGCTGGGCGGCGCCGCGGTTCTCGTCGAGCCGGTCGAGCTCGTCGCTCGCGACCCACATGTGGTCGACGTGCTCGGCCGGCGCGAGACGCGGTCGATCGAGGTCGCCGTCGACGGTGACGACGAAGTCGAACTCGCGCCTCGGGCGGCCCGGCTCCTCGGGCAACTCCCATTCGCACACGTGAACGAGCGCCGGTTCACCGGTCACGACCCAGCCCGTCTCCTCGGCGACCTCGCGCCGCAGCGCGGCCTCGATCGACTCGCCCGGTTCGACGTGGCCGCCGACGATGTCCCACAAGTCCGGAAGTCGCGCGCTCGGAGAACGGCGGGGCACGAACACGCGCCCTTCGGAGTCGAACACCACGGCGCCGGCCGTGCAGAGCCGGCCCGCCGACTGCGCTTCCCGTTGCAAGCGCGCGAGATCGGGTGTCGAGCCCGTCATGCCGGCAGCGTAGGGCGGCGCCCGGTGCAACCCGTCGCGCGGACGGTTACGGGGCTGAATACGTGATGCGGTGGATCGCGCCGGCGTCGATGTCGACGTAGAAGAGATCGCCCGACACGGGATCGGTCTCGATGTCGACGGGCGCGGGCTGCTGCGCGTCGTCGACGAACGTGCGCACCGTCGCGCGACTCGGCAATCCGTTCTTGCCCGCGTGTTCGACCCAGATACAGCTGCGCGAGTGATCGCCGAAGAACAGCGCGCCGCGGTAGCTCGCGGGATAGTTCGACTTCGGCGACGTGAACGCGATGCCACTGATCACCGAGCCCGCGTTGTTCCGGCAGTGGTCGTGTGTCCCGAGCTTCGAACCGTGGCTGTACGCGTCGTACGGCGCGATCGCGGGCGCGGACTGGTCGGCGTACAGCGACTGGCACAGGTCGAGCCCGGAGAACGGGGTGTTCTCGGGCACGCCCTCGTAGCAGGGCCAACCGAAGTTCGGCGTCGGCTTCGTGGTCACCGAGGCGTCGCGATCGATCTCTTCCCAGGTGTTCCAGCCGACGTCGGCGACCCAGAGCTCCTTCGTCTTCGGCCGGAACGTGAAGCGGAACGGATTGCGGAACCCGTAGGCGATGATGCGCGACGCGTTGCTGCTCGGATCCGACGCGTCGTACATCGGGTTGCTCGGAACCCCCGCGCCGGTGAGCGGCTTCACGCGCAGCACCGTGCCGTTCAGCAGCACGGGCTCACCTTCCGGCCGGCGCGCGCTCTGCGCCCGGAGCGACCCGCCCTCCGCCGTCGGCGCCGAGTCGGCGACGCCGACACCGCCCGGCGGGTCGCCACACGGGTTCACCGGTGTGGGCGTGTCGACGAGCGAGCCGCCGAACTCGCCGATGTCGATCTGATCGATGAAGTTCGCACCGTCGCCGCCGCTCACGTAGAGGTCGCCGTCGGGACCGAACGCGAGATGGCCGATGGAGTGGCTCGAGAACTGCTGGCACCACTGCCCCGTGATCAACGGCTTGATCGCGCCCGCATGTCCCTGCGCGTTCACGGCGATGCGCGCGAGCTCACCGGTGACGACGCAGCCGTCGACGTCGGGTGCCGGCGGCCGCGGGCAACGATCGCCCCACGTCGGCGCGGTACCGCCCGGCGGCGCATCGAGCGTGAACAGCGCGTACACGGCGTTGTGCGCGGGCGAGCCGAGCTTCGGATCGACCGCGAGCCCGAGCAGCCCGCGGTCGGAGATGTCGTCGGTGAGCGTGCTCAGGTCCGCGAACTGCGTGGGGTGTTGCGCATGCACGCTCGCGAAGACGTCGATGATGCCGCTCTTCAGCGCGACGAAGACCCGCCCGTCGGGCGCGAACGCGATCGCGGTCGGTTGATCGAGGTTGGAGAACGCGACGTCGTCCTGGAAGCCTGCGGGCAAGGACGACGACCGCGGCGACGCGCCCGACGGCGCCGACACCGTGAGCAGCGCGCCGACCAGGCCGACCAGTACGACCATCGACGCGAGGGCAAGCTTCATCCGTGAAGCCCCACGAATCATGGGCGGCACGGTAAACCGCTTCGGTCGAGAAGCGCACGTTCGGACGCGACGAGGCCCCGCCACCGGGGCGGGGCCTCGTGAGCTCGCGTTGGCTCGGAACTAGCCGATCGTCGCCTGCGTGCCGGGGAGAAGGGTGATCGCGCCGGCCGGCGTGACGCAGACCTTCGCCACCGTCTTGGCGCCCTTCGCCACCGAACCGGTCGTGTCCTTCGTGACCTTGCCGCTCGCGTCGTACTCGGTGTCGCCGACCTTGCACTTCGTGCCCGGGCCCTGCTTCACCTTGAGCTTCACGGTCGTGGTCTTGTTGTTCTTCCACGTGATCGTGCCGCCGCTGGCGAGCGCGGTCGCGGGAAGCGGCTTCGAAGCCTTACCGGTGTTGCCGGTGCACTTCTTCAGCGTGACGTTGCCGGTGATGTTGCCGGTCATCGACTTGCAGGCGATGCCGCTCGCGGCCGCGCCCGACGGAACTGCGAACGCAACGACGCCCGCGCCGGCGAGCGCGCCGCTCGCGAGAATGCGGGAGAAACGAGACTTGAACAATGGGATCTCCTCCGTCTGGGCGGGACCAACCGCCCGTAGGGCCGTCTCCGAAACGGCAGGAGTCCGAAACTCCGTCCCCCCGTCGGAACCGCACGACCGCTGTGCCATCAGTCATCAGTGCTGCTGCTCGTGATCCGGAACCCCCACATGCCTCCGGATCGCCGGGTGGTCTTCCCGGACACGCGCGTCAGTAAACCCGACGCTTTACGAGTCTCAGTGGCGCGCCCGGCGCGAGTGCACCGCGCCGACGAGGCCGACGGCGACACCGAACGCGGCGCCACCGAGCCCGCGGACGACCTGGCTGCGCCGCATGCGATGACGGTTCGCGATCCCGCCGACGAGGTCGGCCGCGTCGGCGCCGGCCGAGGCGAGGAACCAGCCCGCGGCCGAGTCGCGGCCCGCGAGTCCGCTCCCCGCGAGGAGCCCGCCGATCAGCGCGTCGCGGTATCCCATGGATCGCAGCAGGAGGCTCGCGGTCGGGCCCGAGTCCTCGGCATCGCCCCAGAGCCGGTTCGCCGCCTCGGGAGCGACCAGGAACGACACGCCGGATGCGAGCCGGATCGTCCCCGCCGCCACGGCCCATCCGTCGACCCGTGCGCGCCGCATTCCCGCCTCCGTTCGACACCCTGCCCGCTCGACGGCAACCATACGGGTCCTTCGCCCGTGCGGGCGGTGACCGACGCGACACGCAGACGACGGAGGCGGCACGATGGCAACCGCGACGAAGAACGGTGCAGGGACGTTGGAGTCCCTCCTCGGCGACGACGCCGCGCCGCTCCTCCAGCATCAGTGCAAGACGATCGCCAAGGATCAGCTCCACCTGCCGGGTCCCGACTTCGTCGACCGCGTGTGGGCCCACAGCGACCGGCCGACGCGCGTGCTGCGCAGCCTCGAGTCGCTGTACGCGAACGGCCGGCTCGCGAACACCGGTTACGTCTCGATCCTCCCGGTCGACCAGGGCATCGAGCACACGGCCGGCGCGTCGTTCGCGCCGAACCCGCTCTACTTCGATCCCGAGAACATCGTCGAGCTCGCGGTCGAAGGTGGTTGCAACGCGGTCGCGTCGACGTTCGGCGTGCTCGGCGCGGTCGCGCGCCGCTGGGCGCACAAGATCCCGTTCATCGTGAAGATCAACCACAACGAGCTGCTCACGTACCCGAACCGGTTCGACCAGGTGCTGTTCGGCACGGTGAAGCAGGCGGCCGACCTCGGCGCGGTCGCGGTCGGCGCGACGATCTACTTCGGTTCCGCCGAGTCGGCACGTCAGCTGCAGGAGATCGCGGTCGCGTTCCAGCACGCGCACGAGCTCGGCCTGGCGACGGTGCTGTGGTGCTACCTGCGCAACGACGCGTTCAAGAAGGACGGTGTCGACTACCACGCGGCCGCCGATGTCACCGGTCAGGCGAACCACCTCGGCGTCACGATCGAGGCCGACATCATCAAGCAGAAGCTTCCGACCAACAACGGCGGCTTCACCGCGATCGACTTCGCCAAGACGTCGAAGATCGTCTACGACACGCTCACGACCGACAACCCGATCGACCTCTGCCGCTACCAGGTCGCGAGCTGCTACATGGGCCGCTCGGGGCTCATCAACTCGGGCGGCGAGTCGAAGGGCGCGAGCGACCTCGCCGAGGCCGTACGCACCGCGGTGATCAACAAGCGCGCCGGCGGCACGGGCCTGATCTCGGGCCGCAAGGCGTTCCAGCGGCCGATGGCCGAGGGCGTGCAGCTGCTCAACGCGATCCAGGACGTCTACCTCGACGAGTCGGTCACGATCGCCTGACCGGGTTCCCGTGGTACTGCGTTGTCGGCATATAGCCGAACAACGCAGTACCACTGACGCGTGGAGACGTCAGACGAGGCTCTGGGCCCAGGCGTGGTGGAGGGCCGCGTAGCGGCCGGTGCCGCCGATGAGATCGCGCGGCGCGCCGTCTTCGACGATGCGACCGTCGTCGACGACGACCACCCGGTCCGCGATCTCCACCGTCGTCAAGCGGTGGGCGATGATGATCGCGGTGCGATCCGCGAGGAGCGTCTGCAGCGCGCGCTGCACGAGTCGCTCCGACGGCACGTCGAGTGACGACGTCGCCTCGTCGAGGATGAGCACCGCCGGATCGGCGA
This sequence comes from Acidimicrobiia bacterium, assembly GCA_036271555.1. NCBI lineage: Bacteria > Bacillati > Actinomycetota > Acidimicrobiia > Acidimicrobiia bacterium. The sequence goes on along the minus strand of DATBAK010000085.1, from coordinate 124,080 downwards.
GGAACGCACGTGCGAACGCGACGAGCTGGCGCTGCCCGGCCGACAGGCGCGCGCCCTTCTGGTGCACGTCGGTGTCGTAACCGTCGGGCAACCCGGCGATGAATTCGTGCGCGCCGATCGCGTGCGCCGCGGTCTCGATGTCGGCGAGTGACGCGCCCGGCTGCCCGAAGCGGATGTTGTCGGCGACCGAGCCGGAGAAGAGAAAGTTCTCCTGCGTCACCGACACGACCGCGCGCCGCAGGTCGTCCTCGGTGAGATCACGCAGGTCGACGCCGTCGAGCGTGATTTCGCCCTCGGTCGGATCCCAGAAGCGCGCCGCGAGGCGGGCGATCGTCGTCTTGCCCGCGCCGGTCGCGCCGACGAGCGCGACGGTCTGCCCCGCCGGGATCATGAGGTCGAGGCGGTGCAGCACCGTGCGCTCGCGGTAGGCAAAGCGCACGGCGGTGAAGTCGATCTCGCCCCGCGCGTGCGGGAGCGGCGTCGGCTGCAGCGGCTCGGGCACGCTCGTCGGCTCCTCGAGGACGCCCGAGAGCTTCTCGAGCGCGGCCGCCGCGGCCTGGAAGAGGTTGTAGAACTGGCTCAACTCCTCCATCGGAGCGAAGAACCGGCGCAGGTAGAGGAGGAACGCGGCGAGCACGCCGACGGTCATGTTGTGACCGAGCACGAGGTAGCTGCCGTAGCCGAGCACGAGCGCGGTCATGACGCGACCGACGAACTGCACGCCGGGTCCGTAGACCGCGCCGAGTTGTTGCGACCAGAAGTTGGCGCCGCGGTAACGGTCGTCGAGGTGCTCGAAGATCTCCTGGTTGCGCGGCTCGCGCCGGAAGGCGTGCACCGCCTGGATGCCGCCGAGGCTCTCGACGAAGTGCACGATCACGAGCGCGACCGCTTCGCGCGTCGCGCGGTACGCGCGCTCGGCGCGGCCGCGGAACCAGCGTGTGATCACGAACAGGACCGGGAAGGCGCTGAGCGTCAGCAGCGCGAGGCGCCAGTCGAGCAGGAGCAGCGCGATGCCGATCCCGATCATGAGCAGCAACGAGGTGATGAGGTTGATGAGGCCGTCGCCGAGCAGGTCTCCGATCGCCTCGACGTCGGAGGTCTGGCGCGAGATCACGCGCCCCGACGTGTAGCGCTCGTGGAAGGCGACACTCAGCTTCTCGAAGTGCACGAACAGCCGGCGGCGGATGTCGAGCACGATGTCCTGGCCGACGCGCCCGAGCAGCAGCAGGAACGCGTTGTACGTGACCGCCGCGATCACGGTCGCGATCGTGACCCCGGCGACGACGCCGACGAGCGGGCGGATCGTGCCGCTGCCGCCCTTCACCAGCGGGGGGATGCCGTCGTCGATGCCGATCTGGATGAGCCACGGCACCGCGAGCTGCGCGGCCGTGCTGATCGCGATGAGGATCGACGCGATGACGACCGCGCGGCGGTGCGGGCGCAGGAGGTCGCCGAGCAGCGCGCGGCTGCGCGACCGCAGCAGCCCCGCGAGGCCGCCTTCGACCTCCTCCTCTTCCTCGGCCTTGACGCCGCGCCACGCGTCGACGATCGCGTCGCCCGTGATGTCGAGCACCGCGTCGGGATCGAGCTCGTGGACTTCGTCGGGCTCTACCGCACTCACTCGCTCGCTCCTTCGCCGGCTCCCCAAGAGCGGCGAGCGCCCGCGAGGCGGGTATCCCGCCGAGCAGCGAGCGCGACCATCCAGCACCGGGTCGCCGACTCGCACGCTCGCTGGCGAGCCTCGACGCTCGCTCCACTCACGCCTTCGGCCGCGTGGGAACGAGGCACTCCTGGCGTTTTCATGCCGCACCCGCTTCTTCGCTGAGCACCGAGCGGTAGCGCGGCTCGCGTTCCATCAGCTCGTGGTGGGTGCCGACGGCGACGACGTGCCCGCGGTCGAGCAGCACCGCGCGGTCGGCGAGCGCGATCGTCGACGGCCGGTGCACGACGAGGAACACCGTGCACTCGGTGAGGAGCGGCCGCAGCGCCTCCTCGACCTTCGCCTCCGTGTGCACGTCGAGCGCGGAGAGCGGATCGTCGAGCACGAGCACCCGCGGCCGGCCGATGACCGCACGCGCGAGCGCGAGGCGCTGACGTTGGCCGCCCGACAGCGACAGGCCCTGCTCACCGATGCGCGTGTCGAGCCCCCACGGGAGGTCGAGCGCGAAGTTCGCCTGCGCGATGCGGAGCGCGTCGGCGAGGTCGTCGTCGGTCGCGTCGGGCTTGCCCATGAGCAGGTTCTCGCGCACCGACGCCGAGAACAACGACGGGTCCTCGAACGCGAAGCCGACGTGACTGCGCAGGCTCCTCACGGTGATGTCGCGCAGGTCGTGACCGTCGAGCGTGATCCGACCGACGGTCGGGTCGTAGAGGCGCGTGAGCAGCGTGACGAGCGTCGTCTTGCCCGAGCCGGTCGCGCCGACGACCGCGAGGGTCTCGCCGGGGTGCACGACGAGGTCGATGCCCGAGAGCGCGGTGCGGTCGGAGTTCGGATAGTCGAAGCCGACCGCATCGAAGCGCACCTCGCCGCGCACGCTCGGCAATTCGATCGCGCCGGGCCGGTCGACGATCGCGGGCACCGTGTCGAACACCTCGTAGACACGGCCCGCGGCGGTCTCGGCCTCGCCCGCGAGCGCCATGATCCAACCCAACACCTCGAGCGGGAACGTGAGGATCAGCACGTAGGACACGAAGGCGACGAGGTCGCCGAGGCTGAGGCTGCCGTGACCGACCGCGAGGATGCCGGCGAGCAGCACCGCGGTGAGCGTGAGGTTCGGGATGATGCCGAGCACCCACACGAACCGCGTGTGCAACCCGATGCGCGTGATCTGACTGTCGTAGATGCCCGTCGCCTGCTCGTCGAACCCTGCGAACGACTCGCGTCCCCGGCCGAACGCCTTGATGACGCGGATGCCGCGCGCGGCCTCTTCGATCGTCGTCGTGAGGTCGCCGGTCTGATCCTGGATCTTGCGGACGATGTCGTAGTACGCGCGCTCGAAACGCCGGCACAGCATGACGACCGGGATCGCGGCCACGAACGTCAACAGCGCGAGCGGCACGTTGAGGATCAGCAACACCGCGAAGATCGCGGTCACCTGCACTCCGATCAGCACGAAGAACACCGCGCCGAAGCCGATGAAGCGGCGCACGATCGCGAGGTCGGTCGTCGCGCGCGACAACAGCTGGCCCGACTGCCAGCGGTCGTGGAAACCGACGTCGAGGTGCTGCAGATGCTCGTAGAGGTCGTCGCGCAGTCGCGTCTCGAGCTCGGTCGCGACGATGGCGAGGAGGTAGCGGCGTACGAAGTTGAGTGCGACTTCGACGGCCGCGAGCACGATGCCGAGCGCGCACCATCGGAGGATGTCGGCATGGTCGCCGGTCTTCAGCGGCCCGTCGATGACCGCGGCGACGATGAGCGGCATCGCGAGCTGGGCCGCGGTCGACAGCACCGACGTGATCAGGATCACGACGAGATGACGACGGAACGGCCGCAGGTAGGGCCAGGTCCGCAACAGGGCGCGATTGCGCCACCCCCGCTGCCGCATGTCCACAGATCATGCCGGACCGACCGTTCACGGCCGCGGTGATTTCGGTCACGAAACCGTCGGGGTTGTCCGAGGGCACGATGGGGGCAAGGCTGAGGCGATGATGCGGTACGGCGTGCTCTCTCAGCGCTCGGCGACGAGGCGCGGCGACTCGTGAGCGACGAAGTACGCGACAACCCGCCCGAGTCGCGGTTCGAGATCGAGGTCGACGGTCACCGCGGTGTGCTCGAGTACCACCGTTCCGGGAAGCGACTCGTGCTCATCCACACCGAGGTGCCGCACGCGCTCGAGGGCCGCGGCATCGCAGGGCAGCTCGTGCGCACCGCAGTCGACGCGGCCGAGACCGACGGTCTGACCGTTGTGCCCCGCTGTCCGTACGCGCGCGCCTGGCTCGAACGGCATCCGGACGACGCGGCGCGGGTCTCGATCGACTGGGCTACTACCGGCAGCGCGCGCGACTCCGGCGGTTAGCGCAGGACGAGCGTGTTCGCCTCGCGCTCGACCTCGTCGGTCGCGGTGTCGACGGCTTCGTGGAAGCGGTGGTCGGCGTCGTCACCCGACGCGCACAGCACCAGCGCGAGCACAGTGCCGCCGCCGAAGAAGACGGCGATGGAGCCGAGGATGATTCCGATGCCCACATTGGCCCCGATCACGTGCTGGGGAGACACTCCGGTCCGCCCCTGGGATCGGCACGCGCGGGCCTGAACTTGAGCGCGATTCGCGTGACGCTGCGCGTCATTCCTGGCGGAGCGTGGCCGCGCGAGCCGGCCCGAGATCGAAGTACTCGCGGCGCGCCTTGATCCGGCCGTTCTCGAGCTCGAACACCCCGCAGATCGGGAACACGACACCAGTCGAGGTTCCACAACGCGGCCGGGCCGCCGTCGGCGAAGTCGACGTCGGAGTGATCGAGCTCGAGGTAACCGCGGTTGTGGCAGCCCTCGATGTCGCACTCGCGACCGCCCACGATCATGGCCGTGCGGAGGTGGGCCGGGACGTGGCGACCGAAGTGTGCGACGGTCGCGACGTTGCGACCCTTCTTCACGATCGCAGTGACGAACGCCTCACCCAGCAGGTCGCGCACCCACTCGACGTTCACCGGACCGACACCGGGGATCTCGCACCGCTCACCCTCGATCGCGTTGCCGCGTACGAGTACGACGTGATCGATCACGACATGGGCCGCGATCGTGGCGGACCTACGCTCGGTTGGTTCGGCGAGAACGAGCTCGGCGAGCGCGTCGGCCGAGTAGGCCTCGAGTGACTCGTGCGGACCCGCCTTGCGGCGACTGCGGAAGATCTGCTGCGCGGCGGCGTCGAGCTCGTCGACGACCCGCGTCGCCTGTTCGTTCGTGAGCGTGCGCGGCTCGAAGCTCGCGGCGAGCTCCTCCAGCGCGCGTCTCGTCGAGGTGATCGTGTCGAACATCGATGCGATCGTACGACGAGGGTGTGACAGTTATTGCCGCCGAATCACCAATGATTTCAGGCGCTTTTCATGCAGGCGCGATTGGCGCTTCGCCCGCGACGGTCGTGCGGTGCATGGCGCGTCGGTGTCCCGACGAGTCGGCCATCACCATGTGTTGCACGCACCGGTTGTCCCAGAACGCGACATCGCCGGGCTGCCAGCGCCAGCGACAGGTGAACGCCGGTTGCACCGCATGCGCGAACAAGTAGTCGAGCAGCAAGCGCGCCTCGTGCGGCCACCAGCCGTCGAGCCCGAGCGTGTACTGCGCGTTCACGAACAACGCCTCGCGTCCCGTCTCCGGGTGCACGCGCACCGCCGGATGCAATCGCTCGTGGTTCGCCTCGTCGCCGGTCTGCACGCGCATCCCCGCGAGCCGATCGTGTACGCCCTGCATCTTCGGCGAGTACGCATCCCGCGCGCTGTGCACGCCGCGCAGGCGACGCAGGCACTCCTGCAACCCGGGCGACAGCGTCTCGAACGCGAGGTACTGGTTCGCCCACAGCGTGTCGCCGCCCACCGGCGGCACTTCGAGCGCGTGCAGGATCGAACCCATCGGTGGCTCGGGCAGGAACGAGAAGTCGGAGTGCCAGATGCTCCCGAACGTGAACCGCTGCATCTCCGACGCCTCGCGCACCACGGCGATGACTTCGGGATGGTCCGCGATCGGCTGCACGAACGGTACCGGTGAGAACGGTCCGAAGCGCCGGCTGAACGCGACCTGCTGCTCCGGAGCGAGCCGCTGCTCGCGGAAGAACACGACACCGTGCTCGACGACCGCGCGACGGATCCGCGCGATCTCCGCGTCGTCGAGCTCGCCCGCCAGGTCCACATCCGTGATGACCGCGCCGCACACGCCCGACCACGGTTCGACGTTCACGCACCGATGATACGGACACCGAGCGTTCTGAGAGCCCGACGGCGGACGTACGCTCGCAGGTATGGCTTCACGCAAACTCGGCAAGCTCGCGATCGCCGGTGGTGCGCTCGCACTGCTGACCGGTGTCGCCCGCAAGCGGGGCTACAAGCTCGGCCCGAACACGGTCGTCCGCTGTCGCAAGGGTCACCTCTTCACGACGATCTGGATCCCTGGCGCGTCGATCAAGTCGGTCAAGCTCGGGCTCTCGCGCTTCCAGCGCTGCCCGGTCGGCAAGCACTGGACGCTCGTGAAGCCGGTGAAGGACACGGAGCTCACCGACGAGGACCGCGCGATCGCGGCGCGGACTCGCGACGTGCGAGTGCCCTGAGCCAGACTCGGGGCATGACTGCTCCGAACATCGTGCTGGTCATGTCCGACCAGCACCGCGCCGACATGATGGGCTGCGCGGGCGACGCCGGTGTGCTCACGCCGAACCTCGACGCGCTCGCGGCGCGCGGCGTTCGCTTCGAACGGGTCACGTGCCAGGGCCCGTTGTGCATGCCGGCGCGCGCGTCATTCATGACCGAGCGCTACGTCCGCGACCACGGCGTCTACACGAACTGGGCCGAGATCGCGCCCGACTCCCCGACCTACACGTGGTCGCTGCGCGAAGCCGGCTACCACACTGCACTCGTCGGCAAGGCGCATCTCTACCGCGACGAGATCCTCACCGCGACCCATATCGACGACCTCGCGTCGCGACTCGAGGCGCTCGGCTTCGCGGAAGTACGCGAGACCGGCGACAAGTTCGCGGGCGACACGCCGACTCGCTATACCGACTACCTCCGTGAGAACGGGCTGCTCGACACGTATCGCCGGCACATCGCGGATCGCAGCTACCAAGGCGACCACGAGACCGGTGCGAACCCGACGAAGCGCGTGCCGATGTGGGACGCGACACCGATGCCGCTCCCGCTCGACGACTACGTCGACAGCTGGCACGGGCGCGAAGCCGTGCGCTGGATCACCGAGTACGACCGCGCCGATCCCTTCTTCCTCTTCGTCGGCTTTCCCGGACCGCACGATCCGTGGGACGCGCCGCAGGCCGCGGTCGATCGCTACCGCGACGTCGACATCTCGATGCCGCGCTCCACCCGGCGGCCGAACACCGAGAGCACCGGACGCTACGGCGCGCTCCTGAACGCGTTCCTGCACCTCGCCGACACCGACACGATGACCGACGACGCGATCCGCGGGATGCGGCGCGCGTACAGCGCCGACGTCTCGGTGATCGACGACCAGGTCGGCGCGATCGTCGGCGCGCTCGACGCGAAGGGCATCGCCGACGACACGTGGATCATCTACACGAGCGACCACGGCGAGATGGGCGGCAATCACGGGCTGATGTCGAAGTGCGTGCTCTACGAGCCCGCGGTGCGCGTACCCCTGATCGTCAGGCCTCCGCGCGGCCGTGACGCGCACGTCGTCGACGCACTGGTCGAGCACCTCGACGTTCCCGCGACCATCCGCGCGCTCGCGGGCGCGCCGGCGATCCCCGCGGGCGAGGGTCGCTCGCTGCTCGGTCATGTCGACGGCCGCACCAACGGCGATACCGCGCCGCGCGACGTGTCGATCAGCGAGAACTGGGGCTTCGCCTCGTTCGAGACCGACCGCTACAAGCTCGTCGTCGACGAAGACCTCGGCGCACCGTGCCAGCTGTTCGACCACTACGAGGATCCGAACGAGGACCACGACCGCCTCACCGACCCCGAGTGCGCGGCCGTCGTCGACGAGCTGATGGACGGCGTGGTCCGCCCCTTCCTCGCCACGACGCCGGTCCGCCCCCACAAGAACCCCTTCGCGGGCTGAGGGTGCAGGCATCCGCACCGAGCGGGTGCTGCTCCTCTGTTCGGAACGCGGGTTGCGGGCGAGGATGAGGGCGTGAACGAGGGAACGTCGACGCTCGCGCCGGCCCGGCGGATGTGGGCGGCGCGCGAGCTGGCGCAGCGTTGGCGCTCCCTCGTCGCAGTCGGAGTGCTCGGCGGGCTCGCGGGTGGACTCGCGCTCGCCGCGCTCGCAGGCGCGCGCCGCAGTGACCGCGCCTACGCGCGCTGGCGGGACGCGACCGCGGCACCGAACGCGGTCGTCTTCGGCACCCAGGTCGGCGCGTCGTCGGTCGACTACTCGCGCGTGCTGAAGCTTCCCGAGGTCGTCGACGGCGGCTCGTTCGACCTCGCGGCCGTCGTCATCACGCACATCGACGGGTACGGCAAGGTGCCGCTCGGAGATCTGGGCGCGCTCGTCCCGAACGACCAGCATCTGTACCGCACGTTGTCGCGACCGCTGTTGCGGCACGGCCGGCTGCCCGATCCGACGCGGGCCGACGAGATCGTCGTGAACAACGTCGCCGCGCACAAGTACCACTTGCACATCGGTCAGCACGTCGAGGTCGTGGCCGCGAGCAACGAGAGCGCTTTCTACGGAGCGCCACCCCACGTCGTCGTGAAGTTGCGCTCGACGATCGTCGGCATCGGCAGCTCGATGGTCGACGCGATCTTCGGCACCGGCGATCCCGGCTTCGAGCCGGGCGGGGCGTTCATGGCGAAGTACGGCGCCAAGGTCGGGCACTCGCCGAACCTCATCGTCCGGCTGAAGCCGGGAACCGATGTCGACGCGTTCCACGGGCGCGCGGTCCAGCTCCTCAGCGACCCGAAGGTCGACCACCAGACGCTGCTCGGCGTGCCCGTGCGCGACCTCGACGACGATGCGAAGCGCGTCACGAACGCGATCGACGTCGAGACGACGGGTCTGCTGATGTTCGCGGGCGCCATCGCGTGCGCGGCGATCGTGCTCGTCGGGCAGGCGATCGCGCGCGTCGTCTACGCCATGGGCGAGTCGGTACCCGTCCTCCGCTCCCTCGGCTTCACCCGCGGCGATTCGATGCGGGCACTGCTGCGGCCGATCGCGCTCGTGCTCGCGATCGCGTCGCTCACGGCGGTCGGGTTCGCCATCGTCTTCTCACGCTTCTTCCCGGTCGGTCTCGCGCGCCAGTTCGACCCGGGCCTCGGCTTCCACGTCGACTGGCTCGTGCTGCTGCCCGGACTCGTCGTCGTCGGACTGTTCGTGCTGGCGGCGGCTGCGATCGCGGCGCGTCGCGCGACGTCGACCCGGCTGCGCGCCCCACGCCGTCGGCGCGCCTCGGCCGCGCGCGAGTTGCTCGCGAGCGCCCCGCTTCCGGTGTCGCTCGGCGCGGGTCTCGCGTTCGAATCGGGGCGCGGCGAGCGCGCGCTCCCGGTACGCCCCGCGATCACGGGCGTGATCGCCGCGGTGCTCGGGATCGTCGCGGCGCTCGGCTTCCTGCGCGGCATCGACGACGCGCTCGAGCGCCCGACCCGCTCGGGCCAGGTGTACGACGCACTCGTCACCCCCGACTCCCAGGCGCAGTACCGCGCGTTCCCGGCAAAGCTCGAGCACCTCCCGCAGGTCGCGAAGATCGCGCTGATCCGACACGGCACCGCGAACGTCGCCGGCGCGGGGCTGCCGCTCTGGGATCTCGAACCGATGCGCGGCGCGATGGACTTCACGATGCTGTCGGGTGACACGCCGCGCGACGGCGAGGTCGCCATCGGGCCCGCGACGGCGCGCCAGCTGCACGTGCACGTGGGCGAGCGGCTCCGCGTCCGCGGCACGCACCCGACGACCCTGCGCGTCACGGGAACCGCGCTGCTGCCCGAGAGCCCGCACTCCTCGTTCGACCAAGGGCTCTGGGTCTCGAAGCGCACGATGACCGCGCTGTTCGGAACCGTCGAGCAGTCGCAGAACACGGATGTCGGCTTCGTCGTCACCGCGAAGCCGGGCACTTCGCAGGACACGCTGATGCACGCGCTCGCTGCGCACGTCGGCAACGACCTCGACTCCGCCACGCTGCCGCAGGACGTGGTCTACCTGCGCGACGTGCGGTCGCTGCCGATCGCGCTCGCGATCTTCCTCGTTCTGCTCGCGCTCGCCGCGCTCGGGCACGCGCTCACAACCGCGGTCCGCCGGCGCCGACACGACCTCGCGATCTTGAAGGCGATCGGGCTGCGGCCGCGGCAGAGCGCGGCGTGCATCGCGTGGCTCGCGACGACCGTCGGCATCATCGGTGTCGTCGTCGGCGTCCCGCTCGGCATCGTCGCGGGCCGGCTCGCGTGGCGCTGGATCGCGGATCGCACGCCGCTGCTCTACGTCGCGCCACTCGCGACCGTCGCGGTCGTCGTGATCGCACCCGCGGTGCTCGTCGTCGCGAACTCGCTCGCCGCGCTGCCGGCGCGGCGCGCCGCGCGCCTGCGCACGGCCGAGGTCCTGCGCACCGAATAGCGTCGGCCGCATGACGACCGTCGATCCCATCACCGGACCCGTCGAGGCGCCCTCGCCGAATCGCGAGCCGCGCTTCGTGATCCCGGCGCGTGAACAGGCCGCGCAGGCGAAGCTCGACGAGTTCGCGCAACGCACCGGACGCCGACCGAACGTCCTCTTCATCCTCATGGACGACGTCGGCTGGGGCGACTTCGGCTGTTACGGCGGCGGGGTCGCGGTCGGCGCGCCGACGCCGAACGTCGACCGCCTCGCGCGCGAAGGACTCCTGCTGACGTCGTGTTACAGCGAGCCGTCGTGCACGCCGACGCGCGCGTCGATCATGACCGGACGCCTGCCGATGCGACACGGGCTGCTCGTCCCTCCGATGTACGGCATGCCCGGCGGCCTCAGCGGTGAGATCACGCTGCCGCAACTGCTGTCCGACGCGGGCTACGTCACGCAGGCGGTCGGCAAGTGGCACATGGGCGAGAACACCGAGAGTCAGCCCCAAAACGTCGGCTTCGACGACTTCTACGGATTCCTCTCCGTGTCGGACATGTACACCGAGTGGCGCGACCCGTACTTCTTCCCCGAGATCGTCTACAGCGACGCGCGCCGCGAGTGGGTCGAGAACATTCCGTTCAACAAGTGCTTCGTCCACGCGACGCGCGGCAGCGAGCTCGAGAACGTCGAAGAAGTCACGATCCCGGTGCTCTCGCTGCTCGACGACAAGTGGTGCGGTTACTCGGAAGCGTTCATCGAGCGGATGGCCGGCGGCGAGCAACCCTGGTTCCTCTACCACTGCACGCGCGGCGCGCACTTCGACAACTATCCGCACCCCGACTTCGTCGGCCGCTCCCCCGCGAAGCACCCGTACAAGGACGCGCTCGTCGAGCTCGACGACATCTGCGGCCGGCTCGTCGCCGCGCTCGAGCGCACGGGTCAGCTCGAGTCGACGGTCGTCGTCATCTCGTCCGACAACGGGCCCGAGATGGAGACGTGGCCCGACTCCGCGTACACGCCGTTCCGTTGCGCGAAGGGATCGACGTGGGAGGGCGGCGTGCGCGTGCCCGCGGTCGTCTCGTGGCCCGGCATGATCGACGCCGGTCGCGCGAGCGACGGCATCGTGCACCTGCTCGACCTCTTCGAGACCTGCGCGCGGCTCGCGGGCGCCGAGGCGCAACTTCCCGGCGACCGCTACCTCGACAGCGTCGACCAGACGTCGTTCCTGCTCGCGCCGGCGAACGAAGCCGAGGTCGTGTCGAACCGGAAGCATCAGCACTACTGGCTCACCGCGCACTACTCCGCCGTACGGCTCGGTGAGTACAAGTACATGCTCGTGTCGATCACCGACGACGACACCGACGTGCTGAACCCCGGCGGTTTCACGGGATCGGTGCAGACGTACGGCTACGGCCGCCTGTACAACCTGTACCTCGATCCGAAGGAGACGCGTTCGTACATGATCCGCAAGCTCGTGTACATCGACGCGATCCTCGCGGAGGTCGCGCGCCACCGGCGGACGTTTCACCAGTGGCCGAACAAGCCGGCGCCGGCCGCGTCGTGAACGCGCGCGTGTTCGACGCCGACGGGCACGTGCTCGAACCGCTCGACGTCTTCGCGGACCTGCTGCACACGACGCGCGACTCCTACGAGCTGGACCACGTGTTCGTCGGCGATCAGGAGATCGTCACCGTCTCGCTCGGGAAGATCGGCACGCCCGGCTCCGCCATGTCGGATCTGTCGAGCTCGCCCGATTACGCCGACGCACACGCCGGCGGCTTCGACCCCGTCGCGCGTTTGCGCGACATGGACGCCGAGGGCATCGAGACCGCGGTCCTCTATCCGACGCTCGGTCTGTACTTCTGGGCGATCACCGATCCGGAGGCGGCCACCGCGATGGCGCGCGCGTACAACGACTGGCTCGCGCACTACTGCGCGGCCGATCCCGCGCGGCTGCACGGCGCGGCGATGGTGCCGTGGCAATCGGTCGACGCCGCGGTCGCGGAGCTGCGCCGCGCGCACGACGAGCTCGGCTTTCCCGCCGTGTTCCTCCGTCCGAACCCGTGCCGGGGCCGCACGATCTCGCACCCGAGCCACGAGCCGTTCTGGGCCGCCGCCGAGGAGCTCGGCGTCACCGTCGGCATCCACGAAGGCTCGTCGAACTTCATCGAGACCCTCGCCGCCGACCGCCGCCCGTTCAACCCGCTGATCCTGCACGCGGTGTCGCACACGTTCGAGCAGATGCTCGCGTGCGCGTCCCTGATCACGAGCGGCGTGATGCAGCACCATCCCGCGCTGCGGTTCGCATTCCTCGAAGCCGGCGGCGGGTGGGCGCCGTACTGGCTGTGGCGCCTCGACGAGCAGGTCGACGGGTTCGGCGGCTTCTGTCCGGAGATGAAGCTGACGCCGAGCGAGTACTTCGCGCGCCAGTGCTGGATCAGCTTCGAGATCGATGAACCGACCCTGCCCGCGCTGGCGCCGATCATCGGAGCGGATCGCATCCTCTGGGGCTCCGACTACCCGCACCACGACTCGACGTTCCCGGGCGCGGTCGACAAGCTGCGCGCGACGATCGCGCCGCTCGGCGCGCGTGAACAGGACCAGGTGCTCGGAACGAACGCCCTCGCCTGCTACGGAATGTCATGAGCGCGACCGCGACGACGATCGACGCGTACTTCGCCGCCATCCGCGCCAAGGACGCCGACGCGCTCGGCGCGCTGTTCACCGACGACGCGCAGCTCGTCACGTTGGCGGGCACGTTCACCGGACCCGCGGCGATCGCCGGCTTCTACCGCGACCTCGCCTTCCGAGTCGACGACCTCTGGCCCGAGCCGGGGCCGTTGCTCCTCGACGGCGACCGGGTCGCGGTCGAGATCCGCCTGCGCATGAACGGCACCGTCTCGCTCGTCGGCGACTTCTTCACCCTCGTCGGCGACCGCATCGCCCGGCTCGTCATCTTCAACGGCCCACCGGCGGGATAGCACGGACCGACGCGACTCCCGACGGTCTTCCGTTCGCGCACGACGCTCGACCTCGACCGATTTACGTCGGTGGCGATGGATCGGGCACGTCTTGATGCTCGAGCGCGGGCGCGCGCACGATGCCCCAGAGCGCGCCGACGACGATCGCGCTTCCGACCGCCGCGAGCACGCCGACGGACTCGCCGAAGCAGACCCACGCGCCGATCGCGACGAGCGGCGCCTCGCCGAGCAGGAACGGCGACGACACCGAAGTCGGCACATAGCGGTGCGCCCACACGACGAGCGTGTGCGCGGTGGTTCCCGCGGTCATCGTGCAGGCGGCGAAGAACAGACCACGCCCGCTGATTCCGAGCCCGCCGTTCGCGACGAGCGCGACCGGCGTGATCAGCAGCGCGGCGGCGGTCAACGTGCCGAGGAGGAAGACGAACGGATCGATCGGCCAGCTGGTGCGCAGGACGCGGCCGTAGAGGAACCAGCCCGAGTTCGCGACGAGGCTCACGATCGCGACGACGTCGCCGGCGAGGCTCCACGAGCCCGTGCTCGACGCCGAGACCGCGACGACGACCACGCCCGTGACCGCGAGCACCGCGCGCACGACGTGCCCGCGCCCCGCGTGCTCGCCGAGGAACGCGACCGCGAACCCGATGATCAGGACCGGCTGCAGCGCGCCGATGAGCGTGACGTCGAGGAGTCGCGTCATGTTCAGCGCCGCGAACATCGTGCCCGCGCCCGACACGAAGAACGCGCCCGCGCCAAGGAACAACAGCGCCCAGCGGCGCGTCGAGGTGCCGGGTGGCCGCCAGTGCGCGGCGCCGCGACGTCGGGCGCGCGACGCGACGATGAGCGCGAGCGGCGGAAGCGCGAACCAGAGCCGGTAGGTCGTGAAGATCAGCGCGTCGGAGTCGCCGGCGCGCACGAAGAGCGTCGTGGCCGACCACAGCACGACGGCCACGCCGACCGCGAGCACACCCCGGGTCTCGACCGGCAGCCGGTGTACGCGCAGTGGGGCGGAGACCACGCTCGCAACCTACCGGGGCGACCTCCGCGCCTCGGCCCTCGATCTCTCGGCCGTGCGGCACCTACGCTCCGGTGCGGCGGAGCGCCTACTCGGCGCCGGGATCGGGGACTGCCATGAATCACGGGCGGAAGCGCGCTGCACGCTCGCTGCGCGTCGTCGCGGCGGCACTGGCACTGCCGATCGCGATGACGGTCGGCGCGAGCGCGTCGGCGGCCGACGCGGGCTACCACATCGTGAGCACACCGAACTCGGGCTCGGGCGGCCTGCTCGCGCTCTCCTGCCCCGCGCCGACCCACTGCGTCGCGGTCGGTCAGTCGTTCAAGACCGGCGCGCTGATCGAATCGTCGGACGGCGCGACATGGTCGTTGGCAACCGGCGCCGACACCGGTACGAACTCGTCGTTGGACGGCGTGTCCTGCCCGACCGCGAACTTCTGCGTCGCCGTCGGCAGCACGAACGGCGCCATCCTGATCGAGACGTGGCGCGGCTCCGCATGGACCATCGAGACGTCACCGAACCCGGCGAATTCGAGCGCGAACCTGCAATCCGTCTCGTGCGTGAGTCGATCGCGATGCGTCGCCGTCGGTGGGTTCGCTGCGACGAGCACCCCGCTCGAGAGCCGGCCGCTCGCGGAGTCGTGGGACGGCACGCACTGGACGCTCATGAAACCGCCCCGGCCGGCGCGGAAAGCGAGCGACCTGGACGCCGTCTCGTGTCCGACCGCCACCGATTGCGTCGCGGTCGGCTATGCGAATGCCCCGCAATCCGGTGATTCCGTGGACGCCGCAGCCCTGATCGAGCAGCTGCACGGAAGCAGCTGGTCGATGGACACCGCTCCCGACAGCGGGCTCGACCAGACCTTCCTCGACGACGTCTCCTGCGTCGACAGGCAGACGTGCGTCGCCGTCGGATGGGGCGATCCCCAACGCGCGGTCGCGATGAAGTTGGACGGTGCCGTCTGGAGCGTCACGACGACGGCGACGCCGCACGACCGCGACCTGCTGCAGGCCGTCTCCTGTGCGAGCGCCACTCACTGCATCGCCGCCGGCTACCAAGCCGGCTCCGTGCCCGTCACCCACGTCGAGTCCTTCGACGGCGCGGTCTGGACGGCCGTGCCGAGCGACAACTATCCCGGCGCGAACACGAACGATCTCTGGGGCGCGTCGTGTCCGAAACACGGTCGTTGCTTCGTCGCGGGCTTCATCCGCGGCATCGGGCTCGGCGAGCGAACGCTCGTGCTCACCGGCCGCTGACGTTCACCACCCGAGTCCCGCGTACGAGCGCGGCGCGGCGTCATGCGGCTTCCATGACCGGGTCCTTCGGGGTATCAACGTCGGCGCGGTCACATCGACGCGTCCGGCGGGGTCAACGACATGACCCGCCCCGACGGAGGAACGTGACGGATGGACGAAGCCGAGTTCCTGGCCCGACGCTTCGAGGAGCACCGCACGCGCCTGCGGTCGCTCGCGTACCGGATGCTCGGCTCGATGAGCGAGGCCGACGACGCGGTGCAGGAGGCGTGGCTGCGCGTGAGCCGCGCCGACGCGGACTCGATCGAGAACCTCGGCGGCTGGCTCACGACCGTGACCGCGCGCGTCTGCCTCAATCTGTTGCGCTCTCGCAGCACGCGCCGCGAGGAGCCGCTCGACGTCCACGTCCCCGATCCCATCGTGAGCGACGAGCGACTCGATCCCGAGCGCGAGGCGCTGCTCGCCGACTCGGTCGGGCTCGCGTTGCTCGTCGTGTTCGACACGCTGACGCCGGCCGAACGGCTCGCGTTCGTGCTGCACGACATGTTCGCGGTGCCGTTCGACGAGATCGCGTCGATCGTCGACCGCACGCCCGAAGCCGCGCGCCAGCTCGCGAGCCGGGCGCGGCGACGCGTGCAGGGATCGGCTGCGCTACCCGACGTCGACCTCGAACGTCAGCGCGAGGTCGTCGACGCGTTCTTCCGCGCCGCGCGCGAAGGCAACTTCGACACGCTCGTGTCGCTCCTCGACCCCGACGTCGTGATGCGCGCCGACGCGGGCGCCGCACGTCCGAAGCTCACCACGGTCGTGCACGGTGCCGAAGCGGTCGCGGGGCGCGCGCTCATGTTCGCCAACCCCCGGGCCGTCGTCCGTCCGGTGCTCGTGAACGGCGCCGCGGGCATGCTCGTCACGCTGAACGATCGGCCGGTCTCCGTCATCGGCTTCACCGTGCAGCGCGATCGCATCGCCGCGATCGACGCGCTCGCCGACCCCGAGCGTCTGCAGAAGCTCGACTTCACCGCGCTCGAGGATTGAGGCGCATCGTCAGCAGTGAGCGGAGCGAGCGTGCGCCCTCATCGACTCCGATCCCGCGTCGCGGAGCGGCGGGCGATCGAGTGCGCGCTCGCCGCGGCACCTTCGTGCCGAGCCGGACGAGCGAGCGAGCGTGACCATCAGGCACTGAGCAGCTGCTCGAAGATGTCGAGGGTGGCGCGGTCGAAGGCGACGAGCTGCGCGAGGTCGAGGCCGGCCGACCCGGACCGGGACGCGGACGCGGTCCGGAGGGTTTCGACTGCGATCTCGGCCGCGTCGCGCGCCGGGTAGCCGAAGATGCCGGTCGAGATCGCGGGGAACGCGATCGAGGTCGCACCGGCACCGTGGGCGACCGCGAGCGATCGGCGGTAGCACGACGCGAGCAGCTCGGGCTCACCCGATCCGCCGCCGTGCCATACGGGTCCGACGGTGTGAACGATCCAGCGGGCCGGCAGCGCGAAGCCGGGCGTGACGACGGCGTCGCCGGTCGCGCAGCCGCCGATCGCCGCGCACGCGCGGTCGAGCTCCGGGCCCGCGGCCGCGAAGATCGCGCCGCAGACGCCGCCGCCGCGCTGTAACGCGGAGTTCGCGGCGTTCACGATCGCGTCGACGGACGCGGTCGTGATGTCGCCCTGCACCGCCTCGATCTGCACGCCGACATCATGCCCACGCAGCCGTCCGTCGAGTCGTAGCCTTCGAGCGTGACACTCGCGGTCGAGGACATCGTCGCCCGCTGCCAAGGGGCGCTCGCCGAGCACACTCCCCAGCTCGCGATGCGCGATGTGCTCGCCGAGCTGATCGCCGATCCCGACACGCTCGAGCATGCGGTCGGCGCGATCGAGCTCGGCGGGATCACGACGCTGCACCAGGCGCCCGACCTCACGATCCTGCGCGTCGCATGGACGCCCGGCATCGCGCTCAACCCGCACGAGCACCGGATGTGGGCGGCGATCGCGATGTACGGCGGGCAGGAGGACAACACGTTCTACCGGCGGAGTGAGCACGGTCTCGACGCCGCCGGCGGCCAGGAGATCACGACCGGCGAGGTGCTGCTGCTCGGTGACGACGTGATCCACTCGGTGGCGAACACACGCCGCGAGTTCGCGGTCGCGCTGCACGTCTACGGCGGCGACTTCTACGAGATCGAGCGATCCGAGTGGGACTTCGACACCTACGTGGAGCGGCCGCGCGACTTCGAGCGCACGCGCCGCGTCTTCGACGCGGCCAACGCACGCTGGCGCGAGCAGTCGGACTGAGCGGATGGGCTTCTACGACGATCACGTGCTGCCGCGCGTCATCGACGTGCTCCTCGGATCGAAGCGCATGGGGAAGTTGCGATCGCGCGCGATGGAAGGCCTCGAGGGCAACGTCGTCGAGATCGGATTCGGGAGCGGCACGAACGTGCCCTACTACCCGGACGCGGTCGAGCGCGTGTACGCGGTCGATCCCGCGCTCGTGGGTCGGAAGCTCGCGGCGAAGCGGCTCGCGATGTCGAAGGTCCCCGTGGAGTTCGTCGGGCTCGACGGCGCGTCGATCCCGCTCGAAGACGCGTCGGTCGACAACGCGCTCAGCACGTGGACGCTGTGCACGATCCCCGACGTCGACGCCGCGCTGCGCGAGGTCCGGCGCGTGCTGCGCCCCGGCGGGAAGCTGCTCTTCCTCGAGCACGGGATCGCCGACGACCCGAAGGTCGCCCACCGCCAGAATCGCTTCAATCCGATCCAGCGCAAGATCGCCGGCGGCTGCAACATCAACCGTGATCCACTCGCGCTGGTGCAAGCCGCCGGGTTCGAGATGGAGCACGCGGCGAAGTTCACGATCCCCGGCCCGAAGCTCATGAGCTTCATGTACGCCGGCACCGCGCGCGCGTAACCGCAGCGGGCGAGCCGACCGATGCCGGTGTCGATCACCGGCCCGCAACTCGAACGCGCGCCCGCGCTGCCTAACCTCGGGTTCGTGACGACACCGTTCGAGACGCACGAGGTGACGAACCAGGCGCCGCCGCTCGCGGGCTACGACGGGTTCGGTGCCGACGCCGCGCTCGTCGAAGCGGTGGAACGCGAAGGCGCGGGTTGGGCCCACGCCGAGCTGCACGCGCTCGGCACGCGCGCGGGATCGTTCGAGGCGCTCGAGCTCGGCCGGCGCGCGAACGAGAACCCGCCCACGCTGCTCACGCATGATCGCTACGGCAACCGAATCGACGTCGTCCGCTACCACCCCGCGTACCACGAGCTCATGACGACCGCGATCGCGAACGGTCTGCACGCGGCGCCGTGGGCCGACGATCGAGAGGGCGCGCACGTCGCGCGCGCCGCGAAGGTGATCGTCTGGTACCAGGTCGACGGCGGCCACGTCTGTCCGATCTCGATGACGTACTCGGTCGTGCCCGCGCTCCGGCACGCGTCCGACCTCGCGGCCACGTGGGAGCCGCGACTCACGACCCGCGTCTACGACCCGTCGAATCGGCCCGCCGAGCTCAAGGCGGGCGCGACGTGCGGCATGGCGATGACCGAGAAGCAGGGCGGCTCCGACGTGCGTGCGAACACGACCGTCGCCGAAGCGACCGCCGACGGCTATCTGCTCACCGGCCACAAATGGTTCTGCTCGGCGCCGATGTCGGACGCGTTCCTCATGCTCGCCCAGGCGCCGAGCGGCTTGTCGTGCTTCCTCGTGCCGCGGTGGAAGCCGGACGGCACCCGCAACGCAATCCACATCGAGCGACTGAAGGACAAGCTCGGCGATCGTTCGAACGCGTCGAGCGAGATCGAGCTGTTCCGCACATGGGGCGCGCTCGTCGGAGAAGAAGGACGCGGCGTCCGCACGATCATCGAGATGGTGAACCACACGCGGC
The DNA here is from genome assembly GCA_036271555.1 of Acidimicrobiia bacterium. Taxonomy (NCBI): domain Bacteria; kingdom Bacillati; phylum Actinomycetota; class Acidimicrobiia; species Acidimicrobiia bacterium. Next base: position 104,747 of record DATBAK010000085.1, on the reverse strand, counting down.
TCGACTGCGTGCTCGGTTCGACTGCGATCATGCGCCAGGGCGTCGTGCAGGCCTTGTGGCACACGCACTTCCGCCACGCGTTCGGCGCGCTCCTCGACGAGCAGCCGTTGATGGCGAACGTGCTCGCGGATCTCGTGCTCGAGTCGCAGGCCGCGACCGTCGCCGCGATGCGGCTGGCGCGAGCGTTCGGTGCAGACGCGCACGACGAGCACGAACAACGACTCAAGCGGCTTGCCACTCCGATCATCAAGTACTGGACGTGCAAGCGCGCGCCACAACACGCGGCCGAAGCGCTCGAGTGCCTCGGCGGCGCGGGCTACGTCGAGGAATCCGATCTGCCTCGGCTCTTCCGGCAGAGCCCGCTGAACGGCGTGTGGGAAGGGTCGGGCAACGTCATCTGCCTCGACGTGCTGCGCGCGATCGCGCGCGATCCCGCGTCGCTCGACGCATTCTTCGACGAGGTGAGCATCGCCGCGGGTACCGACCGCCGGCTCGACGAACGGGTCGAGGCGCTACGCAAGGAGTGCGCCGACCTCGACGACATCGAACGGCGCGCCCGTCGCCTCGTCGAGCAGCTCGCGACCGTGTTCCAGGCGTCGCTCCTCCTCCGCCACGCACCGCCCGCAGTCGCCGACGCCTTTTGCGCGTCCCGTATCGCCGGCGATTCCGGCCGCGCGTTCGGCACCCTGCCGCGCGGCGTCGACCTGCAGGCGATCATCGCCCGCGGCCGCCCTCCTGTCGCCTCGCTGACATAGCTCGCGTCGCGCGCGCGACGGAGCTTCTCGCCGAGAACCCGCACGATCACGAGGTCGGCGCGCGCCGTTCAACGGCGAACGGCAACGGCCGGCTCGAACGACTCGTCATATTGGCCACACGTCCTATGGGGGAACCATGCTCGAGACTCCTCGCCCGAACCTGCCGCCGCCATCGGCTCCGCCGGCGGTCTTCGCGCCCAGCGGTGCCTCCGTCGAGCGACGCACTGCAATCGCCTTTCCCGCCGGCGTCCAGGTCGCCAACCCTTGGCTGCGCCTGGGCTCCTGCCTTCTCGAAGCTGTTCTCATGGCCCTGACGCTCGGCGTCGGTTGGATCATCTGGGCCGCGATGATCGCGAGCACCGGACAGACGCCGGCGAAGAGCCTCCTGAAGCTCAGGGTCATCACGGCGGACACGATTCAACCGGCGGGGTTCGCTCGGATGGTCTTCATGCGCGGTCTCATTGCCGGCTGGATTGGCTACCTGGTCGCGGTCTTCACACTCGGCATTCTCTTTTTCATGCCGTTCTGGGACCGTCGCCATCAGAACCTCTGGGACAAGGTTTCGAACACGTACGTCGTGACGGATCCCCATGACGCCTGGAACACGCGCCCGAACCTTCGTGGCTGAACGGTGCGGCCGCGCGCGGCCGCACGCTGCACCCGATCACATCGAGGCCCGGTCCTTACGGCCGGGCCTCGGCGCGTCCGTCGCGTGTCGCCCCGATGACGTTCCCCACGTCGCGCGAGCGAACGAACGCGGCGTCGCAGGAGCGCACGCTGCACGCATCGACGAACTCCGTCGACGTTGCGCCGCCGATCACAGATCCGGCGCTCACCAGAGGGAGGCAGAGATGAGAAGCAAGAGGCTGGGCGTGTTGGTCGCGACGGGGGCTTGCCTGATCGGATCCGTCGCCGCGAGCATGCCCGCGAGTCAGGCGGGAGCGATCTTCCACACCTACACGATCAAGCGGGGCGCGGCGACGTACCTCGTCGCGAAGGCGCCCAATCTGTTCCCGAGCGGCACCGACGACTCGGTCGCGCAGGTCGCCTTCCCGTTCCCCGTCAGCATCTACGGCAAGCAGCACACGACCGGGTGGGTCTCGAGCAACGGCAACCTGCAATTCGGTTCGCGGCCCTCGGCCGCGTTCACCAACGACTGCCTGCCCGACTCGACCCTCGGCAATCCGGTGCTCTCCCCGTACTGGGACGACCTCATCCTGCGACCGAACCCGAGCTCGCCCGACGGCGTGTTCACGGTGACCGACGGGGTCGCTCCGAATCGCAAGTTCGCCATCTCGTGGCGAGGCGTCGACTACTCGACGGGCGAGACCGCGGTTCGCTTCGAGATCGTCTTCACCGAAGGCAAGCCGTACTTCGACTTCGTGTACTCCGACGGCGACGGGTACAGCGCGACCATCGGCGTGCAGCAGTCGGCGACCGGGCCGGCGACCCAGTTCCTCTGTAACCCCGGCAAGCACAACGTCGTGACGCCAGGCGAGCGGCTGCGGTTCACGTACTCCTGACGGTGCAGTTGCGGGCTCGGTCGACAACGAAGTCGGCCGGGCCCGCGATCATTGACAGCCTCGCGAACGCGTCGATACGTTCCGCAACGGGTCGACAGCGCGCAGCGCGCGAATGAGGGGCTGGAGGCAGCGGTTGAGGATCTCGAAGTTCGGCGCGCGAAGGGTCGCGCTCACCGCAGTGTGTGTCGTCGTCAGCTCGGCGGCGTTCCTCGCCACCGGCGCGGCGCCCGTGAGCGCGCGGCCGGCGTTCCGAACCGGAACCGTCCAAGACATCACCGACTTCGACTCCTACAGCTGCCCGCAATCGGGCATCGGGTTCGTCGGTTTCGAGGACCTGGGCACCGACTCGACGCTCGGAAGCGCCAGCGTTCCCGGACTCTCGTTCTCGGCCGACCACGGCGCGCACTGGACGGTGCGCAACTTCGATGCCGGCGCGGCCGACGGCGAGAAGTTCCCCGCGGGCCCGCTCTCGAGCGAGCAGACGCACTGGAGCACCGCGACCGGCGCCAACACCGCGACGATCAACCTCACCGGCGGCACCGCGTCGCATTTCAGCATGCTCGTGAGCGACTACTCCAAGGCGACGCTCACCGCGTTCTCCTCGACGGGCAAGAAGCTCGGTTCGACACCGACGCACAAGATCCCCGACGGCCGCCATATGTCGATCTTCCAGCTCGACCGCCCGTTGGGCGACATCGGGAAGGTCACGCTGACGGTGAACGGCCATGACTTCGCGATCGACTCGATCTGCACCGACGCCCCGCAGGTGCCGACACCACAGCTCACACTGTCGTCCGCCGACGGCGCCCCGGGTTCGACGATCACCGTGGACGGTTCGGGATTCGCCTCGGACGAGAACGTCGACATCTCCGTGGACGGACACCTCGACGCGCCGGTGCACACCGACGGGACGGGCGCGTTCCACACCCAGCTGGTCATCTCCGAGCTGGCCGCACCCGGCCCGGCGACCATCGTCGCCCAGGGCGCGCAGGACGAAGGAACCGCGAACTTCTCGGTGCACACCGATTGGCGCCAAAACGGCTTCAACGCCAGCCGCGCGAGCTTCAACCGCGCCGAGAACCAGCTCGATCCCGCCGACGCGGCGAACCTCGTCAATGCGTGGCCCGACGCGGACGCGGGCCTCACCGGCGGTCGGCCCACCGCACCGATCGTCGTCGACGGCGTCGTGTACACCGCGGCTGCCGACGGTTTCGTCTACGCCTTCAACGACGTCACCGGGGCGCGTGTGTGGGCGTGCGTGCCCGGCACGTCTCCCTGCGCGACGGGAAGCGGGATGCCGCACCGTCGCGCGAAGGTCGTCGCGCTCCGCGGCGCGCCGTCGTACGACAACGGCATGTTGTTCGTCTCCGCGGCCGACGGGTTCCTGTACGCGCTCGACCCCACCAACGGCAAGGAGATCTGGGGATTCGACACCGGGCACCCGTTGAACCGTGCGCCGCTCACCGACCACGGTGTCGTCTACGTCGCGACCGATGCCGCGAACGGAACCGTGTTCGCGATCGACGAAGCGACCGGAACCCCACGCTGGAAGAAATCGCTGCAAACGCCGGTGCACTCGACGCTCGCGACCAACGGAAAGCTCGTGTTCGCCGGGACCGACAGCGGTCTCCTCTACGCGCTGAACACCAAGGCCCAGGGCGCGGTCGTCTGGACCGGGAAGACGAAGCAACGGATCCGATCGTCGGCGGCGGTCGCCAACGGTCTCGTTGTCGTCGGTTCCCAGGACGGAACCGTCTACGCGTGGAACACCGACAGCACGGGCACGCCCAAACCGGTCTGGAAGCGGGCAACCGGCCAACCAGTGGGTGCGGGCATCGCGATCGGCCAGGGCGGCGTCTTCGTCGGAACCGAGAGCGGCACGTTCGACGAGCTGTCCCTCTCCGACGGCCACCCCATCGACAGCTTCATCTCCGGCGGATCGATCACGACGCGAGCCGCGGTGGCGAACGGGGTCGTCGCGTTCTCGGACCCGGTCGCGCAGAAGATCTTCGTGTTGAATCAGAGCTCGTTCACGAGTGCACTGTTCACCGCGGACACCGGGCTGGTCGCGAGCGACATCACGCTGACGAACGGCGCGATCTACGTCGGCTCGACCCTCAACCAGATCCAGAAGTTCGCGCTTCCGTAGCGCTCAGGACGGCCAGGCCCCCGACGCTTCGAGCTGTTCCAGCGTCGAACGAGTCGTGCGGAGCGGCGCGAGTGCGCCCTTGCGCTCGAAGCAGTCGATCGCCTGTAAAAGCGCCGCGCGCGCGTCGTCGGCCCGGCCGGATCGCGCGAGTGCCTCGCCGTAGCTGAGGAACGCCTCGCCGCGGTCGAGGAGGCAGTCGGTCTCGACGGCGACCGCGTCCTGACCGGCGCGGATCGCGTCGTCGCCACGCCCGATGCGCGCGTACGCGTTCGCAAACGCCGCGTGCAGCAGCACCAGCGAGTCGGAGTCGTGCGGCTCGACCAGCCGTTCTGCCTCGGCCGCCGCGCTGATCGCCTCGTCGAGCCGGCCCTGTCGAGCGAGCACACGCGACAGCTGCGCGAGCACGGTCGTTCGATAGTTGTCGGCACCCATGAGCCGGAGCTGCTTGTCGCTCGCTTCCAGCGCGATCCGAGCGGCGTCGATGTCGCCCGTCCACCACTCGATGTCGTACACGTCCTGGCCATGGCTCGCGAGGTGCCGGCTGAGGCCGTAGGTCTGCTCGAGATCGAAGTACTCCTGGAGCGCAGCACGAGCGCGCTCCGTATCGCCGCGCATGGCTGCGAGCAGCGCAGCTCCGCGCGCGATCGCCGCCGGACGCGAACCGAGCTCCTGCATGCGCGCCGAGGTCTCATCGAGGATCCGCTCGAGCTCGTCGACGGGCGTGGGACCGTACGCGGCGGACGTGACGAGGTGCCGCAGCGCGCGGATCTCGTAGTGCGTGAGCGACTCCGCGCGTGCGAGGGAAGCCGCGCGCGCGAAGTCGACGACGGCCGCGGCGCGCTGTCCGAACTGCGTCTCGAGGAAGCCTCGGTGATGGAGCGCCTCGATCTCGTCCGAGGGTTCGAGCGGCGGCTCCGAACCCGCCAGCCGATCGAGGATCGCGCTCGCGGCCTCGTGGTCGCCGGTCGACAGCCGAGCGGTGCGCAATGCGGCGTCGGCGAGCCGCCACTGCACGCTGTCCGAGTGCTCCGCGCCCCAATCGGACACGATCGTGGCGGCGGTGTCGCAGTCGCCCTTGTCGGCCAGCGCGCTCGCGAGGCGCGGACCGAGGCGCGCGCGCATGGTCGCATCTCGCGCCGCGACGTGCTCGACGCGGGCCAAGAGCTCGCCCGTCGCTCGGCCGCGACCGTTCGCATCGTCGATCACGGCGCAGAACGCCACGATCGATCGCTCGACCACGCGGGCGTCCGTCGAGCGACCGATCTCGCGCGAAGTCGTGATCGCGAGCTCGAGCTGTCGTGCGACGAGCGCTTCCCGTTGTTCTCCGGTCGTGGTGGAGTCGGCATCGAGCCAGGCAACGAACGATTCGTGCAACGTCGCGCGTTCCCGCTTCGTGAGGCTCCGGTACGCCGCCTCGCGCACCAGCGCATGCCGGCACTGCACCGTCTTCGGATCGCGCGCGTCGCCTTCGGCAATCGTGAGGATGTCGCGCCGTACGAGCGCGGTGACGAGATCGCCGACCTCCGACGGCTCGAGCTCGGTCAGGGCGGTCAGGGGCGCCATCCCGACGGAATCACCGACGATCGACGCACACTGCAACAGGTTTCGCTCCGCCGGAGTGAGCTGGTCGATGCGAGCCTCGAGCAGCGCGCTCAACGACTGTGGCATGACCACGCTCGTCGCGATCTCCCGCTCGTCGCCTCCCGCGCTGCGCTGCACGAGCGCGGCGAGCACTTCCTCGACGAAGAGCGGCACCCCACCCGCGGCGTCGAGAAGTCGGCCCGCGACCGGTTCGGGGAGCGCGGCACCGTGGGGCAGCGCCTCGAGCAGTTCTCGAGACGCATCGGGACCGAGCGGCTGCAGCGTCCGCGTCGTCGTCTGGCGCTTGCCCCCCGCCCACTCGGGTCGACGTTCGAGGAGGTCCGGCCGGGCCGTCGCCACGATCAGGACGGGCGCGCCCGACGACCAGTCCGACACGTGCTCGATCACCTCGAGCACCGACTCGTCGGCCCAGTGGAGGTCCTCGAAGACGACCACGAGCGGTCGTTCCCGAGCGAAGCTCTCGAGGAGGCTCCGGAACGCCCAGAACGTCTCCTCGATCTCGCCGGCCGGCGGCTCGTGGCCGACGAGGCGAGCCAGACCGACCGCCGCGACCGGCGGGAGCGCGAAGCGATCGACGACCGCGCCGAGCTTCGCCCGCACCGTGTCCGGAGAGTCGGAGCGATCGATCCCGGTGAGCGCCTCGATCACCTGCGCGACCGGCAGGAACGTGATGCCTTCGCCGTACGACGCGCAGCGACCGACGACGACGCGGGCCGAGTCCGCGAGGTGTGCCTCCAACGCCGCGACGATTCGCGTCTTGCCGATACCGGCCTCGCCGAGCAGCGTGACGAGCGCGCAGGTCTCGTCGGCCACGCAGTCCTCTACGAGGCGTTCGAGAATGCGCAGTTCCCGATCGCGGCCGATGAGCGGAACCCCGGCGGTGGGCGCGGTGATCTCATCGATGCGTCGCACTCGCCCCAGCCGATACGCGGGCGCGTCCCCGGCGCGCGTTCGGTCGAGCTCGTCGGCCTCGACCTCCGTCTGCACGAGTCGGAAGGTCGTGTCGCTCAACAGGATCGTGTTCGGCTCGGTCGCGTGCTGAAGTCGCGCCGCGCGGCTGACGAGATCGCTCGCAGTGAGCGTCGACGTCGGGTCCGATCGAATGACCGTCTCGTCGGTCAGCACGACGATCCGGGCGTCGACCGCCTCGTCGAGACCCGCGACCGCGCGCGACGCGGGATCGGTCACGAGATCGAGCAACTCCGACGCCGCGCGCGTCGCACGGAGCGCGTCGTCCTCGTGCGCGTGCGGCACACCGAACACGCCGACGACACTGTCGTCGAGAAAACTCTGTACGAGGCCGCCGTGACGTTCGACCGCCGCCCGCGACGCGTCGAAGTAGCGGCGGCGCGCGGCGTCGACCGCCTCGGGGTCGCGATCCGCGTGTCCGACTGCCGCGGAGAGCTCGGCGAGAACGACCGACACGAGCTTGCGAACGTCTCGAGTCGGTGGCGGTTGGACGACCGGATCATCCGCGTCGGGCGCGACTTCATCGTCCGCGGCGAGTCCGAGCTGCTCGTAGAGGAGATCGATGTCGCGACGCCAGCGTCGGTCCGAGAGGTCGAGCGCGTTGACTCGCGCGAGGAAGGCGAGCGACGCCGGGAGCTCGCTCTCAGCCGGCATCTCGGCGTCTTGCAACAGGATCGGCAGGATGGGAATGCGATGTTCGAGCGCGGTCTCGAGCTCGACGCGTACGTAGTCGTCCGGCCGGTCGAGACGGCGACGCCCGGTCCGGTCACGCGTGTCGCTCCAGCTCTTGCCAATGAGCGCGAGCACGATGTCGCAGCGACCGAGCGCCTCGCGAACCACTTCCGCGAAATCGACACCGACCGGGATCGTGTCCACGTCCATGAACACCTGATCCGCGCCGAGCCGCTGCGAGAGGTCGTCGTAGAGACGGCCCGCGTGCCCCGCGACGTCACTCCGCCGGTAGTTGATGAACACGCTCACGGCGTGTTGCTCGGCGGGATCGGACACCGCCAATTGTCCGCCACCGCCGGGCGGCCCGCAACCGCGGCCGTAGGGCGCTCCACCGGAACTTCCGTCGCCGACCCGGTTCGGGCGAAACTGGGGCATGGCGTGGCGATTGCTCGATGGTGTGTCCGCGGATGACCAACGCCGCGTGCTCGCGCTGGCGCGGCGGCGAAAATTCGCCAAGGGCGAGGTGCTGTTCCACGAGGGCGATCCCGGAGACTCGCTGCACCTCGTGTCCAAAGGGCACTTGGCGGCGCGCGGCACCACACCACTCGGCGACGTCGCGACGCTGCGCGTCCTGAGCCCCGGCGATCACTTCGGCGAGCTCGCGGTCCTCTCGCCGGGGCCCCGAAACGCCACGGTCGTCGCGCTCGAGCCCGCCGAGACGCTCGCGCTGCACGCGTCCAACTTCGCGACGCTCCGCGCGGAACACCGCTCGCTCGAAGCGATCCTCGTCGATTCGCTGGTGGCCGAGGTGCGCCGCCTCGCCGCGGCGCTGCTCGAAGCGCTCTACCTCCCGGTCGACAAGCGACTATGGCGTCGCATCGACGAGCTCGCGGCGACGTACGGACAGGAACCACCGATCACGATCCCGCTCACGCAGGAAGATCTGGCCCAGCTCGCCGGCACGACCCGCCAGACCGCGAACCGAATGCTGCGTGACGGCGAGCGCGAGGGTGCACTCGACATGACACGGGGCCGGGTGACAGTCCGCGATCTCGAGTGGGTCCGGCGGCACGGCCGTTGAACCAGCCCGGTTCTGCGCGCGACGCCGAGCGGTCGGCGCGCGCCGCGCTCGCGCGCGGTGATGCGCTGATGGCCTACGACGTCGCGGCCGCCGCGCACCGCGAGCACCCCGACGACCTCGCGCTCGCGCATCTCGCCGCGCTCGCGCTCGCGCGCGCGGGCGCGGCCAACGACGCGGAAGCAGCCGTGGCGCGGTTGCCCGAGAGCGGGAGCCCGCCGGCGGTGGCCGAGGAGATCGCGGCCCTGCGCGCCCGGCTCGCGAAGGACCGCGCGTTGCAGAGTGACGACGCCGAGCGTGCGACTTCGCTGCGCGCGGCCGCCGATCGATACGAGGTGGTCGCGCACCGATACGAGAGCGCGTACGCGGCCGGTAACGCGGCCACACTGTCGCTCTTGGCGGGCGACCGCGCGCACGCCGAGCAGTGTGCGAGCTATGCGATTGCTCTCATCGAGCGCGCCGAGCCGAACGCCGAGCGACGCGACTATTGGCAATACGCGAGCGAAGCCGAGGCCGCGCTCGTCTTGGGGAGTCGGCTCCGCGCACATGAGGCGCTCGAGTCGGCCGCGCTCGTGGCCGGGTCCGACTATGCAGCCATGGCGACGACGCGCCGGCAGTTGCGCCTCGTGTGCGACGCGCTCGACGAGAGCGACGACATCCTCGATGCGCTCGCGGTCCCGAGCGTCGTGCACTACTGCGGTCACCGAGTCGACACGGCCGATGACACATCCCGCTTTCCGGTCGCGAGCGAGTCGGAGATCACCGACAAGGTCCGCACGTACCTCCGGACGAGACGCGTCGGCTTCGGTTACGGCTCGCTCGCGTCGGGTTCCGACATCGTGATCGCCGAGGCCCTCGTCGAATCCGGCGCCGAGGTGCACGTCGTCCTGCCGTTCGCGCGCGACGAGTTCGAGCAGGTCTCGGTCTCACCCGGTGGTGCGGGTTGGTCCGAGCGGTTCCGTCGTTGCCTCGAGGTAGCGACCTCGGTGGAGTACAGCTGCGACTCCGCGTATCTCGGCGACGACACACTCTTCGCGCACGCAGCTCGCGTCGCCATGGGCCACTCGCTGAACCGCGCCGCGATGCTCGACGCGTCGGTCGAGCAACTGGCAATCTGGGACGGACGCGAGACGGCCGGGCGGGCCGGCACCGGTTACGACGTCGGAGTCTGGCGCAGTGCCGGTCACCGCACGCACGTCGTTGACGCCGCCGTCGGTCGCGAGTCTCGGCCGGACGTGCCGTCGACGGACGCCGAGAACGCACGGACTGTGAACGCGGTTCTCTTCGCGGACTTTCGTGGCTTCTCGCGCCTGCGCGACGAGCAGTTCGAACCGTTCGTCGCGCACGTGCTCGGCGCGCTCGCCCGTGTGCTCGAAGCGCACGGCGACGCGGTCCTGTGGCGCAACTCCTGGGGCGATGCGATCGCTGCGGTCACACGCGACGTCGTGAGCGCGGCATCCTGCGTCTCCGGCTTCCACGACGCGCTCGTCGACATCGACGTTGCGACGCTCGGCCTGCCCGATGATCTGGAGCTCCGGATCGGTGCGCATGTCGGCCCGATGCTCGCCCTTCGCGATCCCATTACCGGGCGCCCGACCTATTGGGGCCGGGAACTGACGCGGGCCGCGCGCATCGAGCCCCGCACCCCTGCCGGAGAGGTCTACGTCACCGATGCGTTCGCCGCGCTGCTCGCGCTCGAATCGGACGCACCCTTCGTCACCGAGTACGTCGGTCGCGTGACGACCGCGAAGGACTTCGAGACCATTCCGATGTACCGCCTCGCGCGGCGTGCGGGGCGTCGAAGGGTGTCGCGGCCCTGACGTCGTGAGTGTCGCCGGGCCGACGGTTCTCTCGAGGCGACCGTCGTAGGTTCGATCCGACCGATCCAGTCGGTGTCGGACCCGATCCAACACGGTGTCCGGTTCGGAGCCGAGGATCAGCACGGCGCAATACGGGCGGTTGCGCCGTCGGTCGCGGGAGGGGTGGCCTTTGTGGGGGGCCACCCCTCCTCTCGCGTCCGGACGGAGCCGACGCCGGCGCCGAAACGCGAAGCGACATGACGACGTTCGAGACTCCGCCCGACTGGTTTTGGCGGGACTCGGTCCGGCACGCTGGCGAGTGATGACGAACCTCTGGTCGTCGCGATGGCCCGCGGAAGACGGCGGACCACGGCGTCTCCAAGTACCGAGCTCGGGCGCAGGTCCGAACTTCGAACCCGACCGAGTCGACGTGATCGCGCGCGAGGCGATCGCGTCGACGATGGTCGTGCTGCGCGATCCCGGCGAGGTGTTCCTGCTGCGGCACACGCTCGGCGCCGAAGTGATCGCCTGGGTCGAGCGCGTCGACCCGGTCACGCTCGATCCGATCGCGCGGTCGGCCGACCTTCCGGCCGGGCCGATGTGGCCGGGCGGGCTCGCGGCGCACGGCAACGGATCGCTGCACGTCGTGTTCGGCAATCACGCGCACCGGCTGTCGGCCGACCTCGACGTGCTCGTGTCGCGCGAGCTGCCGCGCCGACGTCCGTACAACAGCTTCGTCGTTCTCCCCGACGGCACGCTCGTCACGAAGGACTTCGGCGGCCGCCTCCCGCACGACCCACCCGACGCGCCGCCGGCAGAACCCGCAGAGCTCCTCGCACTCCATCCGGAGTCGCTCGAGATCGTGAGTCGATGCGCGCTCCCGGAACCGTCGATCGCGCGTCTCTCGGCCGACGGCGACGACGTCTACGCGGTCGGCACGACGACGCTCTTCGGCGTCCACTGGAACGGCTCGGCGCTCGTGCGCGACGAGACGTTCGCGGCGCGCTACCGCACGATCGAAGGCCAGAACTACGGCTGGGATCCCATCCTCGCGCTCGGCGCCGCGTGGTTCCTCGACAACGGCGAAGGCAGCGAGCGGTACGCGGGAACGTTCCACGGCCAGGGCACGGCCGGCGCGCCACTGCATCTCGTGCGCGTCGATCTCGCGACCGCCAAGGTCACGCTCACCGAGATCTGCGGGTTGGCGAACGGTCTCATCGCGAACCCGCCGCTCGTCGACGAAGGGCGTCGCATCGTGGTCGGCTACGACAGCGGGAACGGCGTGCTCGCCGCGTTCGACGTCGCGCACAACGGCACCACGTCACCGCGCTGGCGCCGCGACCAGGACCACGCGTGTCATCTCCTGCTCTTCCCCGACACCGGCGAGCTCGTCACGAACGATCACGACGCCGAACGCATGCACGAGGACGTCGTCGTGCTCGACATCGAGACCGGTGCCGAACGTGTGCGCGTGCCGTCCGGGAGCGCGGTGCAATCCGTCGTGTTCCCCGCGGCCGGCTTCGAACGCGACGTCTACTGCTGCTCGTTCTCGACCGTCACGCGCATCGCAGCCCGCGCCTGACTACGACAGCGCCTCGCACCCGCGTACCGCGGCCTCGGCCGCGAGCCGCGCCGCGTTCGACGCGTCCCGACCGAGCCGTTCCAGCTTCTCCGCGACCTCGGGCTCGCGGGCGAGCAGCGCGGCGATCTCGTCCATTCGCCCCGAGCCGTCGGGATTCGTGAGCGCGATGACACGCGCGTCGAGCAGACCGTCGAAGTGCCGGTCGCCGATGCACCGGTAGGGATCGAGGCCGCCGCAGATCCCGGCGATCATCACGTGGTCCACGGGCGCGCCGGAATCGAACAGCGCTTCGTGAGCGCGGCGCGGGTCGCCGGCGGACCCATCCCGATGTGGATCGCGGTGACGTTGGCATCGCCGACGTGCCCCGTCGACGGCGCAGGCGCGGCATCGCGGAACGGCGAGAGCCCGAACGCCTTCACGATCGCGTGCATCTCGAGGGGCATCGGTGCCAGTACCACGACCTCGGTCATGGCCGTAGTTCCTAGCGCGAAGCGCGCGAATAGGTAGGGCACAGCCCGGATGTAAGGCGCGTTCCCGATGCGTCTCGAAGCCCGCGGGCGCATCGTGGCCATGACAACCCGACCGACGAGCGGACGGGCCGAGCGAGAGGAAGTGTGATGACTTCGACTTCGGTGTTGAACCGCGCCGAGCCGGTCTCGACCGTGCAGGCCTGGCTGCGATTCGCGGCTGCGATCGTCGTGATCGCGGCGTTCACGATCGGCGCGTTCGCCATCGGGCGAGCGACGTCGACCAGCGCGGCCCGTCCGGCGAGCACACCGGCGAGGGTCGCACCCCCCATGCCGGCGGCAACGCCGACGACCGCGCCCTATCTCTGCCGGATCGGCCGGCCCTGCTGAAAGGAAGCGACATGCCTCTGTTCATGGACGTCCACGAGAAGGTCGACGGCCTCACCTCCGAAGCCGTTGCCCAGGCCCACGCCCGCGACCTCGAGGTCCAGGGCAAGTACGGGGCGAACTACCTCCGCTACTGGTTCGACGAGGAGAACGGCAAGGTGTTCTGTCTCGTCGACGCGCCCGACGCCGAGACCGCGGCGAAGGTCCACGCGGAAGCGCACGGACTGCTCGCCGACTCGATCACGCCGGTGCAGGAGGGCAAGTGACCGACCCGCGCGCGGCATCGCCCGACCCCGACGGAAGGACCCTGTGGGACACTTTCGCGGTGGGCGAGCCGTTGTCGAGCACGACGTTCGCCGGTCGGGAGACCGAGCTCGACCGGCTGTGCACGGTGTTCGCCTCGCTCGAGACGAGCGGGGCGCGCACCGTGCTGGTCGGCGGTGAGGCCGGCATCGGCAAGACGCGTTTGGTCGAGGAGTTCCGTGCGCGCGCCCGTGCCGCCGGTGCCTGCATCGCGACCGGTGTCTGCACTCCGGCCGACGGCGGCGGGCTTCCGTACGCGCCGCTGCTCGGCATCGTGCGCGAGCTCGGCAAGGTCCTCGACCAGCCGGCGGCGAGCTCCGCGCTGCTCGCGGTGCGTCGCGAGCTCGGGCTCGTCGAGCCGTCGACCGCGAGCGACGACGCGACGCCGTCGGGCGCGCTCGCGAAGACGCGCCTCTTCGAGTCCGTGTTGCTCTGCCTCACCGCGCTCGCGGAGCGGGCACGCGTCGTCGTGGTGTTCGAAGATCTCCAGTGGGCCGACTCCGCGACGATGGACCTGTTCGATTTTCTCGTGCGCAACCTCGCGGACGCGCCCGTGCTCGTCGTCGGAACCTTCCGCAACGACGAGCCCGACGAGGCGCGACCCCTGCGCCGGGTGCTTACCGAGCTCGGCCGTCATCGCGCGGTCTCGCAGGTCGAGCTGACCGGCCTCGACCGCGACGCGATCGCCGCGCTCATGGCCGGCATCCTCAGCCGGCAGCCCGAGTGGGCCCTGGTCGACGCGGTGCACGCTCGGTGTGCCGGGAACCCCTTCTTCGCGGAGGAGCTCACGGCCGCGCGCGACGCGACGTCGCTGCCGTCGGTGCTGCGCAACGTCATCCTCCTGCGCATCGACCGGTTGTCGGCAAAGGCGCGGCGCGTCGTATCCGTGGCGGCGGCCGCGGGATCGAAGGTCGACCATCGGCTGCTGGCGGCCGTCTGCGATCTCGACGACGCGGAGCTCTACGCGGCGATTGCGGGGGCGGTGGAACGCGGAGTCCTCGTCGTCGTCGACGACGATCGGTTCGCGTTCCGTCACGCGCTCCAACGCGATGCGATCTCGGACGCGATGCTGCCGACGGATCGCGGCGTCCTGCACCACCGCCTCGCCGTCGAGCTCACCGCCAAGCCCGAGCTGAGCGCGGCCGGACCAACCCACGCGTCGGTCGAGCTCGCCGCGCACTGGTGGGCGGCGGGCGATTGGAAGGAAGCGCGCGACGCGTCGATCGCTGCTGCGCGCGCGATGACCGCGCTGCTCGCGATGCCGGAGGCCTACGCGCACTACGACCGCGCGCTCGCCGCGAACGACCGCGTCGCCGAGACCGATCGTCTCGACGACCACGCGTATCTCGAGCTCGTCGAGGGCGCGGCCGACACCGCGTACTTCGGCGCGTCGTCGGCACGCGCGTGCGAGCTGTGGCAGCTCGCGCTGGAGCTCGTCGACGAAGAAGCCGAGCCCGAACGCGCCGCGCTGTGTCAGGCCCGCCTCGCGCGCAACACGTTCCTCCTCGGCGAGACGGAACGCGCCTTCCAGCTCTTCCGGACCGCGGCCGAGATGCTCGGCGACGACCCGCCCACCGTCGAGCTCGCGCGCGTGCTCGCGCTCCAGAGCCGCTGTCTGCTGCTCATGGCGCGCTTCCACGACGCGGTCGAGCTCTGCCGGCGCGCGATGGCGGTCGCGCGCCAAGTCGGCGCGCGCGCCGAAGAGGGTCACGCGCTCGACACCTACGGCATGTGTCTCGGCATGATCGGCGACTTCGCGGGTGGCATCGAGGCCGTGCACCAGGCGCTCGCGATCGCCGAGGAGCTCGAGATCCCCGACAACCTCAACCTCGGTTACACGCACCTCAGCCTGTTGCTGCTGCACGCCGGGCTGCTCGAGAAGTCGGCCGCGGTCGCGCTCGACGGGATCGCGATGGGCGAGGCGCTCGGCGGCATCCGTCTGAACGGAGCCGCGGTGAACAGCGCACAGGCGCTGATCTCGCTCGGCCGCACCGACGAGGCGCTCGGTCTGCTCGAAGACCTCGGCGGTCTCGCCGGCAACTGCCAGATCTCGCCGCCGCTCCTGCGCATGGTGATCGCGGTGCGCCGCGGCGACAACGACCTCGCGACCGAGCTCGCACCGCAGCTCGAGGCGGCGACCGAGGGCTTGGTGGAGATCGATTTCCGCGGCGTGTTCCAGGCGATCGCGACCGAGCTCGCGTTGAGCGAAGGCCGCCCCGACGACGCGCAGCGGTCGATCGACGGCGCGCTCGCGCTGGCCGCCGGCACCGACGACCCGTTCCAGGTCGAGCTGGGCGCGCTCGCGCTGCGCACGATCGCCGACGGAATCGACGACGCGCGCGTGCGTACGAAGCGGCCGGACGTCGACAAGGCCCGTCTGCTCGCGACCGAACGGCTCGACGCGATCGAGGAGTTCATCGAACGTCCGGATGCCGACGTCGGTGCGCTGCCCGCAGTCGTCGCGTGGCGGGCGACCGCGCGCGCCGAGCACGCTCGCCTCTACGAGCCCGACGCCGAGCTCTGGGCCGACGCCGCGGCGCATTGGGACGGGATCGGTCAGCCGTACGAGGGCGCGTACTGTCGCTGGCGCGAGGCCGACGCGCTGCTCCAGTCGCGCGGTGGCCGTCCGCGCGCGACGCAGCGCCTGCAAGAAGCGCGCCGGCTCGCGGCGCAGATGGGCGCTCGGACGCTCGTCACCCGCATCGAACGGCTCGCGCAGCGGGCGCGCCTCGCGTTGACCGACACAGGGTCCGACGACGACGCACAGCCACTGTCGGAACGCGTCGCCGAGGACCTGGATCTGACGCCGCGCGAGGTCGAGGTGCTCGACCAGCTCGCCCGCGGCCGCACCGACCGACAGATCGCCGACCAGCTCTACATCAGCCGGAAGACCGCGAGCGTCCACGTCTCGAACATCCTGCGCAAGCTGGACGTATCGAGTCGCGTCGAGGCCGGCGAGATCGGGCAGCGCGCGGGGCTCGGCGTCGACGAGGCCGCGACGGCCTGATCCGCCTGCCGGGTCAGGCCGGGGCGCGCGAGAACACGTGTGCGCGGTCGCCCGACGCGAGCTCGATCGACCGCGCGAGCCGGAGACCCGCGCGCCCGCCCAGCGCGCCGAACTCCGCGGTCGTGCGCTCCTTCCCGGTCGCGGTGAGCACGAGCATGAGCAGATCGGTACGGGTGCTCATCGTGTCGAGAGCACGCTGCGCCCGCTCGCCGTCGACGACCACGACGCGGCCGTCGGCCGGCATCGCATCCGCGACGCGACCGAGCAGGCGCGCGCAGTCGTCGTCGCCCCAGTCGTGCAGCACGTTGACCAAGAGATAGGTGTCGCAACCGGCCGGTACCGCTGCGAACGCGTCGCCTCCCACCGGCTCGATCCGATCGTGTGGCTCGGCGCGGGCGATCACTGCGGGAAGGTCGAACAGCACGCCGGAGAGATGCGAGTGCGCGCCGAGCAACGCGCGCAGCAGCGCGCCCGAGCCGCCGCCGACATCGCAGACCCGCGACGCCTCGCGCCACGGGAGCGCAGCCGAGAGCGCGAGCGCGTGCAGCCGCGCGCCCGCGTCCATCGCGCCGTCGAACACCGCGTGGCGGGCGGGATGATCGGTCATCCACGCAAAGAATTCGGCGCCGTGCGCGTGCGCGAAGCCGCTCGTTCCCGCGCGCGTCGAATCCGACAACGCCCGCGCCGCCGACGACACCTCTCCGGAGCCTGCGAAGTCGACCCACGCCCGCCAACCGCCCGGATGATCGGCGCGCAGGAACCGCGTCGTCCGCGTCGGCTTGACCCGGTCGCCGCGACCGAAGGCGAGCCAACCGCGCGCCGCGGCGAACCGCAGCAACCGATCGAGCGGCTCGACCTCGACTCCGAGCGCAGCCCCGAGCTCGTCGACCCGCATCGGGCGCGTCAGACGCTCGGGAATCCCGAGCTCGCAGCACGCGACGAGCGCGGCGTTGTCGAGCAGGCCGAGCATCGACTCGAGGATCCCGACCGGCGGCGGCGCCATGCGCCGGTGGAGCGACAGGAGCGCGGCCCGCAGCCGGGTCGTCGCGATGGTCATTCGCGCCGGTGGCAGCATCGGGACACCCACCACGTCGCTCACCCGCACCCGCCCGCGGTCCCCCCGATCGCGCCCGCGCATGACCGTGATCCTCGCGTACGTCGTCGGCCCTCGCCGGAACGCCGAGGTGCCCGCGCGGAGACCTGCTCCATAGACTCCGGCGCATGAGAGGCATCATCAGCGCCGGCGGGTACGTCCCGTACCGGCGCCTCCAGCGCGCGGAGATCGCGAAGACGTTCGGGAGCGGCGGGGGCAAGGGCACCCGTTCGGTCGCGTCCTACGACGAGGACACGACGACGATGGGTGTCGAGGCCGCGCGCCTCGCGCTCCGGGCCGCACCCGCGTCGGCAACACCGAGCGCGCTCTGGTTCGCGACCGCGGAACCCGCGTACCTCGACAAGAACAACGCGTCGACGGTGCACGCCGCGCTCCGGCTCGACTCCGACGTGGCCGCGTTCGACTTCGGTGGCGCGCTGCGCTCCGGGCCCGGCGCGATCCGCGCCGCGCTCGACGGCCGGGGCACGACGCTCGTCGTCACCGCCGACCTGCGCACCGGGTTGCCCACGAGTGTCGACGAGGCCGCGACCGGCGACGGTGCCGCCGCGCTCCTCGTCGGCGACGACTCGAGCGCACCGGTCATCGCCGAGTACCTCGGCGGCGCGAGCGCGACCGAGGAGTTCATCGAGCGCTGGCGCTCGCCCGGCTCGACCCGCTCCCGCCAGTGGGAGGAGCGCTTCGGCGAAGTCAAGTACGGGCCGCTCGCCGAGCAGGCGTGGAACGGCGCGCTCAAGGCCGCGAACGTCTCGACCGACGGCGTCGCGCGCGTGATCGTCACCGGCATGCACACGCGGGCCGTACGCGGGATCGCGGCGAAGCTCGGGGTCGCGAAGGAAGCGCTCGCGGAGGACCTCGCCGCGACCGTCGGCAACACCGGCACCGCGCACGCCGCGCTGCTCCTCACGAACGCGCTGGAAAATGCGAAGCCCGGCGAGGTCATCGCGGTCGTCGTCCTCGCCGACGGTGTCGACGTCCTCGTGTTCCGCGCGACCGACGCGATCGCGAACTACTCGGCGGCGCGCACGATCGCGAGCCAGATCGAGAACGCCGCCGACCTCCCGTACAGCAAGTACCTGAGCTGGCGCGGCGCGGTCTCGATCGAGCCGCCCCGGCGTCCCGAGCCCGACCGCATCTCCGCGTCGGTGTCGGGCCGTACCGAGGGTTGGAAGTACGGCTTCGTCGCTTCACGCGATCGATCGAGCGGTGAGCTGCACATGCCGCCCGCGCGCGTCTCGCGCGTCGGCGACGCGGTCGACGAGATGGAAGCGGCGCCGATGGCCGACGCCGTCGGCACGATCGCGCTCGTCACGATCGACCGCATCGCCTACTCCCAGAGCCCGCCGACCGTGTTCGCGGTCGTCGACTGGGACGGCGGCGGCCGGCTCCCGGTCGAGCTCTGCGACGTCGACGCCGCGAACCTGAAGATGGGCGACCGCGTCGAGATGACGTTCCGCCGGCTGTTCACCTCCGACGAGATCCACAACTACTTCTGGAAGGCCCGCCCCGTACGGGCGTAGCGAGAAGAGAGCGCACATGAGTTCGAACGGCATCAAGGACCGCGTCGCCATCGTCGGAATGGGGTGCACGCCCTTCGGCGAGCACTGGAACAAGAGCGCCGACGACCTCATGATCGACTCGTCGGCCGACGCGTTCGCGTCGGCCGGAGTGACGAAGGACGATGTCGACGCCTACTGGCTCGGCACCGCGATGTCGGGCATGAGCGGCATGATGCTCGCCCGGCCGCTCCAGCTCCACGACAAGCCGGTCACGCACGTCGAGAACTTCTGCGCGACCGCGTCGGAGGCGCTCCGCAACGCGGCCTACGCGGTCGCGAGCGGCGCGTTCGACATGGCGATGGCGATCGGCATCGAGAAGGTGAAGGACAGCGGCTACCAGGGCCTCGTCGGCGCGGGCAAGACGCCGACCGACGGCACCGGTCGCACGCTCACCGCGGCCGCGATGTTCGCGATGTGCTCGCCCGGATACGGCAAGAAGTACGGGCTCGACGACGACCAGATGCGCGAGGTGCTCGCACGCATCGCGTGGAAGAACCACCAGAACGGCGCGAAGAACGAACGCGCGCAGTTCCGCAAGCCGGTCTCGATGGAGACGATCTGCAACGCGCCGCTCATGGCCGGCGGGCTCGGCGTGTACGACTGCTCCGGCGTCGCCGACGGTTCCGCAGCCGCGGTGATCGTCCGCGCCGAGGACGCGCACAAGTACACCGACAAGCCGGTCTACATCAAGGCGCTGTCGCTCGTCGCGGGCAACTGCTCCGGCAACGCGGACCCCGACTACGACTACACGACGTTCCCGGAGATCGCGGCCACCGGTCGTGACGCATACGCGCAGGCCGGCATCACGAACCCGCGCGAGCAGCTCGCGATGGCCGAGGTGCACGACTGCTTCACGCCCGCCGAGCTCCTCATCTACGAGGACCTGCAGTTCGCCGAGCGCGGCACCGCGTGGAAGGAAGTGCTCGACGGCACGTTCGACCTCGAGGGCGCGCTGCCGGTGAACCCCGACGGCGGGCTCAAGAGCTTCGGCCACCCGGTCGGCGCTTCGGGCCTGCGCATGGTGTTCGAGTCGTGGCTCCAGCTGCGCGGTGAGGCTCCGCCCGAGCGCACGATCAAGCACGCCGACCGCGGGCTCGCGCTGACGCACAATCTCGGCGGGTACCCCGGCGAGATGGTGTCGTTCGTGTCGATCCTCGGCAGCCGGCTCGGCTGATCCTGCTGTCGTGACCGAACGGTTGCTCGAGGGCGTCCGCGTCCTCGACCTCGGCGGCGACGCCGCGGCGCGCGCGGCGCGCATCCTCGGCGACCTCGGCGCGTCCGTCGATCGCGTCGTCCCGACTCCGGGCGACGTACTGACCGGCAACGTCGAGCGCGCGTGGAACGCGGGCAAGCGCGTGCACACGCTCGCCGCCGACGCGAGCGAGCTCGACGCGCTGCTGCGCGACGTCGACATCGTGTTCGACTCTCCCGACGTCCCCGGCACGCACGTGCTCGACCCGGCGCGCGCGGCGCAGGCCGTGTGGGTGCACGTCACCCCGTTCGGCATCGACGGCCCGCGCTCCACCTGGCGCGCGTCGAACCTCGGCGTGATGGCCGCGAGCGGCAACATGTACTGCACGGGCGATCCCGATCGCGCGCCGCTGCGCTGCGCAGAGCCCACGGGCTACGCGCACAGCGGCGGGGAAGCCGCGTTCGCCGCGCTCTCGGGGCTGTGGTCCGGCATCCCGCAGATCGTCGACGTCTCGATGCAAGAAGTCGTGATCAGCGCGAGCATGGCCGCGCCCGCGAACTACCCGCGCACCGGCCAGCGCGGGCGGCGCGCGGGTGCCAACATCGGCCGCACGCGCGAGATCTGGCCGACGCTCGACGGGTTCGTGTCGTTCGGGCTGCGGGGCGGCAAGGCGCGGATCGCGAGCCTCGAGCTCATCGCGAAGCTCGCGGATCTCCCGGCGCGCGACTGGAGCGAGTGGAACGTCAACACCGCGACCGACGACGAGCTCAAGGCCGTCGAGCAGAAGGTCGGCACGTACTTCGCGAAGCATTCGATGCAGGAGCTCTACGACATCGCGTGCGAGACGAACCTGATGCTCGCCCCGATCAACTCGCCGCGCGAGATCTACGCGTCGGCGCAGCTCGCGTCGCGCGACTTCTTCGGTCCCCTCGGCGACGTCGCGCGGTTCCCTCGCGCGTTCGTCCTCCTGCGATCGGCCGACGGTGAGGTCGGCATCGCGGGGCCGTCGGTCAGCGCGAGCACACCGGCGCGCACGAGGCCCGCGTCCGGAGCACGCGCCACCGGCAAGGGCGCGTGGGACGGGTTGAGGGTCCTCGAGTTCGGTTCGGGCGCGGCCGGGCCGATCGCCACGCGCTACTTCATCGAGCAGGGCGCGACCGTGCTGCGCGTCGAGTCGCGCACGCGGCCCGACTTCCTCCGCACGATGGCGCTCGCCGACCCGAGCCATCCGCACGGCCTCGAAGGCGCACCGCTCTACGACGGCCTCAACGTCGGCAAGCGCAACCTCACGCTGAACCTCAAGAAACCCGAGTCGGTCGAGCTCGTGAAGCGCCTCGTCGTGGAGTGGGCCGACGCGGTCGCGGAGAACTACGCGCCCCGCGCGATGAAGGGATTCGGTCTCGACTACGACTCACTCGCGCCGCTGCGGTCCGACCTCGTGATGATCAGCACCTGCTTGAACGGGCAGACCGGTCCGCACAAGGACTATCCCGGCTTCGGTGGGCAGGGCTCCGCGCTCGCGGGTTACAACGCGCTCACCGGTTGGCCCGACCGCGAGCCGTGCGGACCGTACGGCACGATCACCGACTCGCTCGCGCCGCGCTACGTCGCGACCGCGCTCGCCGCAGGACTGCACTACCGCCGGCGCACCGGACGCGGCGTGTACCTCGACGTCTCGCAGGTCGAATCCGCGAGCTGGTCGCTCGCGCCGTGGCTCCTCGACTACGCGGTCGACGGCGTCATCGGTCAGCGCAACGGCAACGACGACACGCGCGCGTTGCTGCACGGCGCGTTCGCGTGTGCCGACGAGGACGGTGTCCGCGATCGTTGGATCGCGATCGCGTGCTGGACCGACGACGAGCTCGCGCGCCTGCACGCCATCGCGGGCACCGACGACATCGAGGCGTGGACCCGCGCCCGCACGCGCGCCGAGATCGCGGAGCGACTCCAGCGCGCCGGGATCGAAGCCGTGCCCGTCCAGGACTTCGGCGACCTCCACGACGACCCTCAGCTCGCGTACCGCGAGCACTTCGTGCCGATGACGCATCCCGTCGTCGGCGACACGATGTACGAGCGCACGGGAACGCGCCTCGCGGCGTGTCCCGGTGGCTATTCGCGCGGCGGTCCGACGCTCGGCCAGGACACCGACTGGGCGCTCGGCGAGGTGCTCGGCCTCGACGCGGCCACGCGGGACTCGCTGCGCGAGGCCGGCGCAGTCGAATAGGCGTCCGCGCCCGCGCCGACACCGGCGATGCCGGGCGAGCGCGCCGACCGGCACACGGACGCCGGAGTCACGCGAGCCTGACGCTCCGGTGACATAACTGTCACGGAAATCGGAACGGTACGCGCGCAACGAATCGCAACATTCCTTCGGCACGCGCTTGACGCACCGCGCGCGACCGCCCCAGGCTTCCGGCCGGGTGGACTCTCGTGTCAGGCAAAGGAGGGCCAGTTGATGTTTGGTCGAGCCGTTCGTCATGCTCGCGTCGCCATCGTGGTGGCGTCCGTGGGCGCACTCACCGCGGGGGTTGCGGTGGGGACCAGCGGCGCGGGGGCATCCACATCCCGCGTCACGCTGGCTCACAGCCGACCCGCGTTCGCCGCGTCGGCCGTCGACCTCGGGGCCGCGCCGGCGAACCGGCGCGTCGACTTCGAGGTCGCACTCGCAGTGCCCGACGCCGCGGGGTTGGCCGCGGAAGCGCGCGCGGTGTCGTCGCCGTCGAGCGCATCGTTCCGTCACTTCCTCACGGCGGCGCAGTTCCGCGACCGGTACGCGCCGTCGACCGCCGACGTCGACGCGGTGAGCGCGTGGGTCCGCAGTTCGGGCCTGCAGGTCGCGTCCGTCGCGTCGAGCCGCCTCTACCTCGAGGCGACCGGCACGATGGCGCAGGCCGAGGCGCTCGTCGGTACGTCGATGCACATCTACTCGTACCAGGGCAAGCAGCTCGCGGCGCCGGTCGCGGACTACCAGGTGTCGAGTGACGTGAAGTCGAAGGTCGCGGGCATCGTCGACCTCGACGACAGCTTCGCGTTGCGCACACCCGCCGACACCGAGCCCGGTCCGCCGCCCGGCGTCCGCTACGGCGTCGAACCCTGCTCCGACTACTACGGCCAGCAGACGGCGACCGACAAGCCGCCGGCGTACGGGCAGACCTGGCCGTACACGATCTGCGGTTACAACGCGAAGCAGTACCAGAGCGCGTTCGGCCTGAGCGGCGCGATCGCGGCCGGTCACAACGGCCACGGTGTCACCGTCGCCATCACCGACGCGTACGCGGCGCCGACGATCCTCGCCGACGCGCAGCGCTGGTCGAACGACAACGACATCCCGAAGTTCGCGAAGGGCCAGTTCAAGCAGGACATCCCGCAGCCCGACGGCTTCGACCACGCGGACCTGTGCGGCCCGCAGGGTTGGTACGGCGAAGAGACGCTCGACGTCGAGTCGGTGCACGCGATGGCACCGGGCGCGAACGTGCTCTACGTCGGTGGCGAGAACTGCATCGGCGGCCTCAACCGCGCGTGGGCGTCGGTCATCGACGACCACAAGGCGAGCGTCATCACCAACTCGTGGACCAACAACGGCGAGAACGTGCCGCAAGGCCAGCGGACGTTCTTCGACAACGAGCTGCAGCAGGCCGCGACGACCGGCATCACCGTGATGTTCTCGAGCGGCGACGACGGCGACCAGTCGGGCACGATCGGCAAGTCGGTGAACTTCCCGACGTCGAGCCCGTGGGCGACCGGCATCGGCGGCACGAGCACCGAGATCGGCGCCAACGGCAAGATCGTCTTCCAGGACGGCTGGTCGAACGCGTACGCCACGCTCGACGGCAACCAGTGGAAGCCGAAGCCTCCGGGTCCGTACAGCAGCGGCAGCGGTGGCGGCACGAGCAAGCTCTACGAGCAGCCGTGGTACCAGGCCGGCGTCGTGCCGACGTCGATCAGCGAGTACAACGGCGGCAAGACGCCGATGCGCGCGGTGCCCGACATCTCGATGCCGGGCGACCCGAACACCGGCCTCCGCATCGGCGAGACGCAGGTCTTCGGCAAGACCACGCGCTACGAGACGTACCGTCTCGGCGGCACGAGCCTGTCGTCACCGCTGTTCGCGGGGGTCGTGGCCGACGCGATCGAGTACAACCACGGCGCGGCGGTCGGGTTCATCAACCCGCTCGTGTACCAGAACAGCAACGAAGCGGCGATCACCGACGTTCAGCACTCGTCGGCCCCCGAGGCGACGGTGCGCACGAACTACGTGAACAACCTCAACGACAACCAGGGCTACGCGTATCTGCTCCAGACGATCGGCGTGCCGACGCACATCTTCACGTTGCCCGGCTACGACGACATGACCGGCGTGGGCACCCCGAACGGGTTGTTCTTCCTCAAGGCCATGAAGTACTGAGCCCTCCGGGCGCACTCGCTTCGCTCGCCGCTCCTGCGGGAACGAACGAGCGATTGTGAGTTCAGAGCGAGACCGAGGGGCGGCCCGCCGGGCCGCCCCTCTTCTCTCACATGCGCCGCGACACGGGGGCGGGGGGACCATGAAGTCAGGGTGCGCACGCGCGCGTGGGCGCTGATCGCGACGGCCGCGCTGGTCGTCGGCGCGACGACGACGGCCACGGCCGCGCCGGCTCGACGCTCGCCGGCGATGTCGAGCGTGATCGACACGAACCCCGACCACGGCGTCACGAAGGCCCGGTTCTTCTTCACCGTGACCCGACCGCCCCTTGACGGGCACCATCCGCCGCCCCAGGCTCGCGCCTGAACGTGGATCGCCGGTGGGGGTCATCGGGGAGAGTCACATGTCGATTCGTCGAGCAGTCGTGTTCGCCGCAGTGGTCGCGACGACCATCGGCACGGGCGTGGGCGTCGCGAGCGCGACCCATCCGCGCATCCGGCCGAACGAGGAGTTCGTCGGCCTCGTGAACGGCAGCACCGGCGGGCACCAACCGGCCGTGGTCAAGGTCGCGTGCCCGAGCCCGGATCCCAGTCAGCGGACGCATCCGCTCCCGCACCAGACCCTCGCGGTGAGCATCCCGGCGGCATCGGGCGGAACCGTCGGCAACACCGGCCCCGACGCGACACACATCACCGCGGTCTTCGGGATCCCGCCGTCGAGCACCGCGACCGGCGGCCTCGCGACGTTCAAGCACTTCGGACACGCGAAGCCGATCCCGACGTCGATCTCCGTGCCGTGCTCGGGTACCGGCTACATCACCTTCCTCCCGTTCCCGCGTGTGCCCGGCGAGACCGTGCCGTTCGTCGTCCCGATCGAGTTCGCGAACATCGCCGGCTGAGCCACGGTCCGGCGCCGCGTTCTAGCCTGCGCCACATCACCACGATCGACGAGCTCTGTGACGCGGCGCGCGCCGACGTCGACTCCGGCACGGTTCCCGCGTGCCAGCTCGCGGTCGCGCGCGCCGGCGAGCTCGTCGCGTTCGAGACGTTCGGCGCGGCGACGAACACCACGCGCTTCTGCATCTTCTCGGCGACGAAGCCGATCGTCGCGTCCGCGATCTGGCTGCTGATCGGCGAGGGCTCGGTCGACGTCTCGCGTCCGGTGCGCGACTACGTACCCGAGCTCGCGCACGACGGCTTCGAGCGCGTCACGGTCGAGCAGGTGATGCTGCACACATCGGGCTTCCCGAACGCCGACACGCGTGCCGACGTCAGCGACGCAACCCAGCGACGCGCGCAATTCGCGCGCTGGCGCCTCGAGTGGGAGCCCGGCACACGGTTCGAGTACCACGGCGGCGCCGCGCACTGGGTGCTCATCGACATCATCGAGCGGGTCACAGAGGTCGACTTCCGCGATTTCGTCGCGCAGCAGGTGTGCGCGCCGCTCGGCCTGCCGCGCGTGCTCGGCATCCCCGTCGATCAGCAGGACGACATCGCCGTGCTCGTCGACACGACCGGGACCAACGCCGATCCGCACGCACTCCAGCTCAACGATCCTCGGGTGCGCGCCGCCGGTCTTCCAGGCGGCGGCGCGATCGCGACCGCGGCCGATCTCGCGTGCTTCTACCAAGGGCTGCTGCACAACCCCGGCGGACTCTGGGACCGCGACGTGCTGCGTGACGCGAAGGCGCACATCCGCTGCACCTTCGCCGACCCGCTCATGGGCGTTCCGGTGAACCGCACGCTCGGTCTCGTCGTCGCGGGCGACGACGGCAAGCACATCCTGCGCTACGCGATCTTCGGCGCGGGGTGCTCGCCCCGTTCGTTCGGACACGCAGGCGCGCACGCGCAGACCGCGTGGGCCGATCCCGACTCGGGAATCTCGTTCGCCTGTCTGAACAACGCAGTGACCGACGATCAGATGAACGCAGGCATGCGCGCGAACCGGCTCGCGACGATCGCCGCCGACCTGAGCTAGCGAGACGAACGCGAGAGCAAGCGGGCGAAGCTGAGCTCGTGCCCGTCGGGGTCGCGTACATGGAAGTAGCGCTCGCCCCACGGCGCGTCCGACGGCGTCATCTCCGGCTGCCGGCCCGCGGCCTGCACGCGCGCGTACATCGCGTCGACGTCGTCGACCCAGAACACGATGCGACCCCACACGTCGCGACGGCTCGGCGCCGACGGATCGAGCTGCAAGTTCAAGAACGTCGGCCCGACGCGGAACGTCGTGAACGCGGCTCCTGCCCCGCCGACGATCGTCAGAAATCCGATGGCCTCGTAGAACTCGACCGCGGCCGCCATGTCGGCGGTCACGAGCGTCACCGCGTTGATGCACTCGATCGGTGCGCCGGGCTCCTCCACCGGCCCGAGCCTCGCACAGCGATGAGTTCCGGGCGGCCCGATCGTCAAAGGTTCGAACCGGTGCGTCCCGATTGGCGCGCCCGGCAGGAGGAGTGTGCGGATGAGTGGTGTTCGCGTCCTGGTCGGCACCCGCAAGGGCGCCTTCATCCTGACGGCCGAGGGCACGCGAGAGGACTGGACGGTGACCGGGCCCGTCTTCGGCGGCTGGGAGCTGTACCACGTCAAGGGCTCGCCGGTGGATCCGAACCGCCTGTACGCGTCGCAGTCGACGGGTTGGTTCGGCCAGCTCATCCAACGCTCCGACGACGGCGGCGCGACGTGGACGCCGGTCGGCAACGAGTTCCGCTACGAGGGCGTGCCCGGAACCCACCAGTGGTACGACGGAACGCCGCACCCTTGGGAGTTCGCGCGCGTCTGGCACCTCGAGCCGTCGCCGACCGACGTCGACACGGTGTACGCCGGGGTCGAGGACGCAGCGCTGTTCCGCTCGACCGACGGCGGCTCGACGTGGAGTGAGCTGCCGGCGCTGCGCGAGCAGGGTTCCGGTCCCGCGTGGCAACCGGGCGCCGGCGGCATGTGCCTGCATACGATCGTGATCGATCCGACCGACGAGCAACGGATGTTCGTCGCGATCTCGGCGGCCGGCGTGTTCCGTACGACCGACGGCGGAGCGAGTTGGAAGCCGACGAACCACGGTCTGCACTCCGAAGGCATTCCCGACGACGACGCCGAGGTCGGTCACTGCGTGCACCGCATCGCGATGCACCGCTCGAATCCAGACGTGCTCTACATGCAGAAGCACTGGGACGTCATGCGCAGCGACGACGGCGGCGACCACTGGCACGAGGTGAGTGGCAACCTCCCGACCGACTTCGGATTCCCCATCGACGTGCACGCGCACGAGCCCGAGACCATTTACGTCGTGCCGATCACGAGCGACTCGCTGCACTACCCGCCCGACGGGCGCCTGCGCGTCTACCGCAGTCGCACCGGCGGCAACGAGTGGGAAGAGCTCACGAAGGGTTTGCCGCAGGATCACTGCTACGTGAACGTGCTGCGCGACGCGATGGCCGTCGACTCGCTCGACGAGTGCGGCGTCTACTTCGGCACGACCGGCGGGCAGGTGTACGTGTCGCCCGACTCCGGCGACACTTGGCGGCCGATTGTGCGCGACCTGCCCGCGGTGTTGTCGGTCGAGGTGCAGACGCTGCCGTGAGCGAGGTCCGGATCGTGCTCCCGGCGCACCTGCGCACGCTCGCGGGCGTGCACGGCGAGGTCACGATCGCCGTCGACGGCGTGGTGACGCAGCGCTCGGTGCTCGACGCGCTCGAGGCCGAGTATCCGATGCTCGAGGGCACGCTCCGCGACCACGACACGAAGGCGCGCCGGAAGTTCGTGCGCTTCTTCGCGCTCGAAGAGGACCTCTCGCACGAATCGCCGGACGCGCCCCTCCCGGCCCCGGTGGCCGCGGGGACCGAACCCTTCTTCGTGATCGGGGCGATGGCCGGGGGCTGACCGGAGCTTCCATCCCTGGTATCTGAAATGATACCATCGACCCCATGGACGCCGACGCCGTGCTGCGCCGGGCCCGGCTCCGCGCCGGGCTCAGCCTCCGTGAGCTGGCCGCCCGCGCCCACACGTCCCACTCGACCCTCGCCGCGTACGAAGCCGGCCGCGTCACTCCGACGGTCGACACGTTCGAGCGGGTGCTCTCGGCGGCCGGGTTCACAACCTCGCTGTCGCTCACGCCGCGCGTCGCATCCGATCGCGACCGCTCCGCGGAGCTCGTCGACGCCCTCGTGCTCGCGTCGCAGTTCCCGGCGCGTCATCGCCGCACGCTGGCCTTCCCGAAGTTCGGTCGCCATGGCGACTGAGGTCGGGATCGTCGAGAAGATCCTGGCGCTGCACCGCGCGCTCGATCAGGCACACCTGGCGCACGCGTTCGGCGGTGCGCTCGCGCTCGCATGGTGCACGCAGCAAGCACGCGGCACCGTCGACATCGACGTCAACGTGTTCGTCGATCAGCAGGAGGCCGACGCGGTGCTGAAGGCGCTCCCTCACGAGGTCGCGTGGTCCGAAGCCGATCTCGTGAGGTGCGTGCGCGACGGGCAGGTGCGGCTGTGGTGGGCGGCGACGCCCGTCGACGTGTTCACCAACACGACCGCGTTCCATCTCGCCGCGGCCGATCGCGCGGTCGTGCACGAGTTCGCGTCGCACGCCGTCCCGTTCCTCGGCTGCAGCGATGTCGCCGTGTTCAAGGCGTTCTTCAACCGCACGAAGGACTGGGCGGATCTCGAGGCGATGATCGACGCGGGCACGCTCGACGCCGATCTCGTGATCGGCGCGCTCGTCCACTACCTCGGCGCCGACGACGAACGGGTCACCCGGCTCCGCGCGCTCGTCGCGAGCGCCGGGCCCTCGTGACGTCGCCGGCGCCCGCGTACGCGTAGACGCACGGCCCGCTCAACCGCTCGCGACGCGGCGCCGATACCAGGCGATGATCGACGCCGACGCCATGAGCGAGCTGACCGTCCGCGACCTGCTCGCCACGCACGAGGCGGTCCTCACGGCCCTTCGCGACCGCGGCGTCGTTCGTACCGACGAGGCGCCCGAGCAGCAGTACGCACTGTGGCTCGCGCACGAGGCGTTCGGTGGCGCGATCACGCCCGAGAGCGCCTCGCACGATCTGACGACGCCCGACGGTCGGCGGCTCCAGGTGCGCAGTTACATCGTCCGCGTCGACCAGATCGACGACCGCCACCTCGCGCCGTTCCGCAACGTCGACTTCGACGAGGTGCTCGTGATCCTCTTCGACGCGAGCTACGAGGTGACGCGCGCCGCGCTGCTCACGAACGAACAGGTGATGCGGCTCGCGCGCTGGAAGCCGCAGTTGAACGGCCGGGTCCTCACCGCGCGCGATGCCGTGCTCGCGCTCGGGACCGATGTGCGCCGGCGCCTGCCGGCGACGCGCACGCACACCGGAAGCGGCGCGCCCGCCATCGCCGACTGAGCGTCAGCAACGCCACGGCTGCATCCAGGGCGTCTCGGGCCAGCCTTCGACCGCGGCCATGAGCGGGTAGCAGCTCGCGCCGTCGATGCTCTCGCGGATGACGTCGGCGTGACCGGCGTGGCGCGCGATCTCCTCGATGAGGTGCAAGAGCACCCAGCGCACGGACCACGCGTCGATGTCGTCCGGGAACCACGGCACGCCCTGCGGCACCGGCACCGGGTCGTCGAGGCTCAGCCGCGCGATCACGGCTTCGGTCTCCGAGGCGACGCGGTCGTACTCGTCGAGCAGGCTCGCGAGCGTTTCGCCGGCCGCGAGCCCGAAGCCTTGATCGCCCGCCGACGGGCCACCCTGCGCCACCGAGATCCAACTGCGCTCACCGACGAGGGCGTGCCGCAACAGGCCGGCGAGCGTGAGCTCGCTCACCGTCGACCGCGTCTGCGCCTGCTCGTCGTCGAGGCCGAAGACGGCGTTGCGGACGCCGGCGCGCTGCTGCTCGAGGAATCGCAGGAGCAGGGTGCGCTCGTCGTTCGTGGGGGCGGGAAGACCGGGCATGGGCGCTCCTTCGTTGGGGACCGGGACATCATGCGCGCCCAAACTGGACAGCTCCTGGGCAGTTTCCTGCGTAATCTCGACCGGTGCGCGCCGACCGACTCCTCACCGCCCTGCTCGTCCTCCAGGCCAAGGGCAAGGTGACCGCGGCCGAGCTCGCGGCGGAGCTCGAGGTGTCGGTGAAGACCGCCCGCCGCGACCTCGAGGCGCTCGCGGCCTCGGGCGTGCCCGTCTATTCGCGGCCCGGTCGCAACGGCGGCTGGGAGCTCGTCGGGGGCGCGCGGACCGACCTCAGCGGGCTCACCGAAGCCGAGGCGAAGGCCCTCTTCTTCCTCGTCGGGCCCGCGGCGGAACTGTCGCCCGCGGCGAAGACCGCGCTGCGCAAGCTCGTGCAGGCACTCCCCGCGCCCTTCCGCGACGCGGCGCGTACGTCGTCGACGTCGGTCGTCATCGACTCCGCGGCGTGGGGCGGCCGGGCGAGCGCCCACGAGCCGCGCCATCTCGACGCGCTCCGGCACGCGATCGTCGCCCGGCGCCGCGTCGAGCTCGAGTACGGCGATCGCGGCGGCCGCGCGTCGACGCGCGTCGTGAGCCCGCTCGGTGTCGTGAAGAAGGGCGCGACGTGGTACCTGCTTGCCGACACCGACGCGGGGCAACGCACGTTCCGCGTCGGCCGCGTGCGCGGCGTCACGGTCACCGACGAGCCCGTCGTCGTGCACGACGACTTCGACCTCGCGGCCGAGTGGGATCGCGTCGCGGAGAACGTCAACGAGCTGCGCCGCACGATGCGCGGGCACCTGCGTGTCGGACGCGCCGAGCTCACACCGCTGCGCTACCAATTCGGCGACGACCTCGAGGTCGGCGCCGAGCGCGCCGACGGTCACTTCGACGTCACGATCGCGGGCACCGGCGCGACGATGCTCGCGCAGCAGCTCGCGGGATGGGGTACGGCCGTCGAGGTCGTCGGTCCCGAGTCATTGCGACGCGAGCTCGTGCGCATCGGGCGCGAGCTCGTGAGTCGCGACCACGCGCGCTGACCGACGCGCGCGGCTTACTGCGTGTTCAGCGCGAGGTTGTTGTCGCCGGCGCTTCCGCTCGCGCCGCCGTGGTTCGTGACCCGGCCGGTGTCGGCGAGCGTCCAGTAGCCCTGGCGCGCTCCCGGCGCGGCGACGATGGCGACGGTCGGGCCCGGCGCGGCGGTGAACAGGTTGTTCGGGTAGGCAGGCCTCGTCCAGCGCCCGTTGCCCCAGTAGTGCGCGTCGCCGAACGAGAAGATGCCGCCGTCGGCTCCGACGAGCCAGTAACCACGGCCGTCGGGCGTCGACGCGATGCCGGCGATCGCGCCCTGCAGCTTCACGCCGCCCATCGAGCCGAAGAAGCGGGCGTCACCGAAGGAGAAGATGCCGCCGTCACGGCCGGCGATCCAGTAGCCCTTGCCATCCGGCGTCGCGGTGAAGCCGACGACCGGCGCGTGCGCGAGGCGCGAGATGCCGCCGAGCACACGCGCGTGACCCGCCGCGTACACCGCGCCGTTCGTGCCGACTGCGAGCAAACCCGTGTGCGCCGGCGTCGCCGTGATCGCGGCGAGTCGCGTCGACGGACGCGCCGTGAACGCGATCCGCGGCGCGTCACCGACCGGGACGATCGTCCCGTCTGCCGCGACGAGCCAGAGACCGTGACCGCTCGCGGTCGCGGTCGCGCCGACCACTCCACCGTGCCCGACGACGCGCGAGTGCGCGCCCGCGACCGTCGCCGCGCCCCCGAAGCGATACACCGAGCCATCGCAACCGACGAGCCAGTACCCGCTCGCGGGACTCGGAACGAGCGCGACCGTGCGGTCGCCGGGTGCAACGTCGTCGCGCAGGCTCACGTGCACGACGCGCGCGATGTACTGCGCGTCGACCGTGCCGGTGAGTGACGCGCCGAAGCGCGTCTGATGGAGGTTGGCCGGCGGCCGCACGAGGGTCGGCGCGCCGCTGCAGTCGGGCTTGGTCTCGGTGCGATGGCCATCGGGCGCGGCGAGCGCGTGGCCCGCATCGATGATCGGAACGTGGAACGCGCGCAGCACGGGGAGATAGCCGTGCCAGATCGGATCCCACACGTTCGGATCGGGGCTCGCCCTCGACGCGCCCGCGGGGATCGGCGTCACGAAGAGCACCTGCGCGCCGCGGCTGCGGAGGATCGCGAGGAGTGTGAGCACCTGTTGGTGCAGCATCGTCTGTCCCGACGGCGACCAGAGGTCCTCGATCGGGCGACCGGCCGCGTCGTGCGGGTGCGGCGGGAAGTAGTTGTGGTTGAGGTAGACCGCGACGACCTGCGGGTCGAACGTGTCGACCTGGTGCCGCGCCTCCTTCAACCAACCGCCGTCGAGCTTCGAATGGCCGAAGTCGTACTGGTCGGTCGTGAGGAGACTCGTTCCCCACCAGCCTTCGGCGCGCGCGTCGACGCCCGCCTGGCGGAGCACGAACGCGGCGGGGTTGCCCTGCTGGTCCATCACGCTGTCGCCGATGAGCAGCACCCGGGCGGGGGGCCCGGCCGCGGTCGCTCGTGGCGATTCACTGCCGGTCGTCGTCACGAGGCGGGCGATCGAGGGTGCGCCCCAGGCCGGCGCGGTGACGAGCAGACCGCCGAGGAGCGCGCCGAATACCGCGGCGTACCGCGGGCGCCAGCCTCTGAACTTTGCAAACCCGGCCATGTCGTCGGCGCACCCCGCGGCGTCGGGAGATCGGCAGAGGCGGCATCGACCGCCCCGGGCGCTTACCTGAGGCCGAATCGGGGCAGATCCACACTGATGGTGGCGGGCTGACCACTCTAGGATGGCCTGGGGTGAATGGGCAGGCAGGCAGACGGCGCTACGAACCGGGCCTCGACGGCCTGCGGGCCTTCGCGGTCGCGGCCGTCCTCGCCTTCCACGACGGCCGGCTCCGGGGCGGATTCCTCGGCGTCTCGACCTTCTTCACCCTGTCGGGCTTCCTGATCACGGGACTGCTGCTCGACGAGTGGTGGTCGCGGGGCCGGGTCGCGCTCGGCGACTTCTACGCGCGACGCATCCGCCGACTCCTGCCCGCGGCCGTGATCGGCGTCGTGCTCG
This sequence comes from Acidimicrobiia bacterium, assembly GCA_036271555.1. Lineage (NCBI taxonomy): Bacteria > Bacillati > Actinomycetota > Acidimicrobiia > Acidimicrobiia bacterium. Next base: position 71,180 of record DATBAK010000085.1, on the reverse strand, counting down.
CGGCCGCGGTCGCGGTGCGCCTGCACGACGCGCAAACCTCACGCGCGTTCCCACTCGACGGCCTCGCCGCGCTGGCGAACGTCGCCAACTGGCGCTTCCTCGTGTCGGGACAGTCGTACACGGCGCTGTTCTCGACACCGTCGCCGCTGCAGCACTACTGGTCGCTCGCGGTCGAGGAGCAGTTCTATCTCGTGCTCGCGCCGCTCACGGTCGCGCTCCTCGCGCTGCTGCGCGGCAGTCGAACTGCGCTCCTCGGAGTGTTGACCGCGCTCGGCGCGGCGTCGTTCGTCGACGCGTGGATCGTGTCCGCGCACAACATCGACCGCGCGTACTACGGCACCGACACGCGCGCGCTCGAGTTCCTCGTCGGTGCCGCGCTCGCCGTCGCACTCGCGCACCGGTCACTCGGTCGGCGATCCGCGCGCGCGATCGCGATCGTGGGCCCCGCCGCGCTCGTCGCGATGGCGTGGGCGAACGCGCACTTCGCGGTCACCGATCACGCGCTCTACCACGGCGGGCTGCTCGCGTACGCGATCGCGGGCGGCGTTGTGGTGCTCGCGGCGCGCGAGCGCGGCGTCGTGCGTTGGGTGTGCTCGCTCCCGCCGCTACGCGGGCTCGGACGCATCAGCTACGGCGTGTACGTGTACCACTGGCCGATCTTCCTGTGGCTCAGTGCGAGCCGGACCGGGCTCGACCCGCTCGCGCTCACGACCGTGCGGGTCGCGCTCACGCTCGTCGTCGCGACACTCTCGTACCTGTTCGTCGAGCGTCCGGTGCGCGAGCGCCGCGTCGTCACCGGCCGGCGGCGGCTCGTCGCACCCCCGGCCGCGCTCGCGGCCGCGGCGGGCGCGGCGCTGCTCGTCGGAGCGCTGGCGGCGACACCCGCCGTGACGTTCGCGGCGACGGCGACGCCACAATCGGTGCTCGCGGCCGCGCAGCACATGCGCGCATCGACGGCGGCGGCGCGTGCCGCCTCCGCGGCCTCGACCACTCCGACGATCGCGCCGGTGCGGCGCGTGCTCGTCACCGGCGATTCGGTCGCGTTGACGCTCGGTCGCGGCATCGAACGGTGGGGCAAGAGCCACGGCGTGCTCGTGTGGAACGGCGGTGCGCTCGGCTGCACGCTCGTCGACGACGTGCTCGTGCGCAGCTCCACCGGGATCGCGCGCCGGCCGCCGGACTCGTGTCATCGCGCCGAAACGTGGCCGAAGGCGATCGACCAGTTCCGTCCGGACGTCGTCGTCGTGCTTTACGGCACGTGGGACGTGTTCGACGTCTCGCGCGACGACGGGCACACGTGGGAGTGGCCCGGGCAGCCCGACTTCGACGCGCGCTACCGCGCGCTCATCTCGAACGCGGCGCGCACGCTCTCCGCGCGCGGTGCCCACGTGATCTGGCTCGCGCCCCCGTGCTTCGGTCCCGAGCCCGACGCGTCCGATGCCGGCGCGGCGCGCTACGACCCGACCCGGGTCGACGTGCTCGGCGCGCTCGCGCGTCAGGTCGCGGCCGAGAACGACATGACCGTGTCGTCGACCGCGCACGACCGCGGCTGCCCGGTGAACTACCACGACCGTCCGGACGGCACGCACTACACCGACCCGGCGGCCGACGCGGTGGCCGACGCGCTCGGTTCGCAGATCCTCGGCCGCGGCGCCGGCTGACGCGCCCGCCCCACGAAGTTCAGTTGTCGGCGAGGCGCTCCTCAGCACCGGTGGGGCGCGTCAGAGCGTTCGTTGACAACGCTCCGGGCTCTTCGGTTCACTGATCACACGTTGGTTGTGGGGATTCGTCGATCGAGCGTCGCGTGAAACGCGCACGCCGGCGAGCGGCGTCGCTGCTCGCCGGGATCGCGTGCATGAGTGCCGCGGACGCGGCCGCCGGACGCCTGCCGCTTCTCGGGTCGGCCTTCACACCCGCGGGCCCGACCACGAACCGCTCGTTTCCACGACCGTCGAGACCTTGCGCCCGCGCGTGGGTCAGTCGATGTCGCGCGCGAGCACGGGCGGGCCGAACAAGTCGCCCGATCCGGTCTCGCAACCCAACTCCACCAACGCGTCACGAATGTCGTCGGTGTCGACGCCGGTCGCGCCGACCACGGACGCGCGTGTCGCGGCGAGCCGGACGATCTCCGACACGGCGCGCCGCGCGTCATCGTCCGTCGCGGCGGCACGCGTCAACGCGCGCGACAGGTAGACCTCGTGAACACGTGCGGCAACGGCCGAGTCCATGTCGTCGACTTCGTCGACACCGTTCAGCACGAGACCGACACCCGCGTCGCGCAGCGACTCGAGCGCATCCTGGAGTGACGGCGACCAATTGTCGAGCAGGCGCCGATCGATGCGGAGTCGGATCTGATCGATCGCGAGGTGGAACGCGTCGGCGACCTCGGCGAGGAACTGCTCGGTGCGCACGTCGGCGATCAAGCGGGTCGACGCCGGCGCGGAGAGCGTCAGCGGCGCCTCGCTCGTCGAGAGCGCGAGCACCTCGGCGAGCTCGCGCACGACCAACAGGTCCAACTGGGTGACGAGGGGTGTCGCCTCGGCCATCTCGAGGAAATCCGCGGCGTCGAGAACGCCGCGTCTCCGATGGTGCCAGCGGGCCGTGCCCCGATAGCCGACCAATCGACCGGAACGAAGCCCGACGACCGGCCGCGCGTACGTCCGCAGCTCGCGCAGACTGAGCGCGACGCGGAACTCGTCGATGTTGGGCGACCCGGGCCGCCGTTCCTCGACCACGCGCGCCGGCTCGATCGCCGACGCCGCGCGTTCGACGAGATCAGCAGGCTCGTCGTCCGGCCGGCCCACGGACGCGCCACACCGCACCGCGATCCAGACCTCACCGCCGGGCGTCGGGAACGGTAGGTCGACGAGCGCGTCGCCAACGCGCGTGGCGATGTGCGCCGCTTCACCGCGGCCCCGAACCGCGCCGAGCAAGAGCGCGAGGTGACGGTCGTCGACGCGACCGGCGACGTCGAACGAACGCGCGATCCGCTGCAGCCGGCGCGCGAGTGATCGCACGATCGTCGCCCCGGTCGCGGGTCCGACGGTCTCGATCGCGGTGTCGGCGCCGGACATGTCGACGAGCACCAGCGCGACGGCCTCACCACCGCGACGCTGGGCGAGCAGCGCGCGGCTCACGCGCACGTCGAACGCGGCACGATCGAGGAGACCGGTCGCCGTATCCCGCGTCTCGCTGCGATCGTCGGCGCGCGCCGCAACGGGTACGGCATCACGCGCGTGCACGACCAAGCCGTCGATCGCGCCGCCGGGACCGACGGTCGCGGTCGTCGAGACCCACATCGGCACGATGCCCTCACCCGCGACCGTGAGCCGCACCTCTCCGCTCCACGCGCCGGCGCGGAGCAACGCGGGCCGGATCACGTCGTGGTAGAAGGCCGTCTCCTCGGCCGGGAACACGTCGGCGAGCGTGAGGCCGGTCAGGTCCGAGATCCCGAGCCGCTTGGCGGCCGCCGGGTTCACGTAGAGCACGCGGCCCCAACCGTCGGCGACGCCCACGAAGTCGGCCGTCTGCTCGACGAAGCCCCGTAGCTGCGCCGAAACCTCGGCATCCATACCCAGTCCCAACGTGCCCCCCGGCGCCGTGCGCGCCAAAGGTTGCCAGACGGATCGGCCTGCCGCACACCCGATCGGCATGGAACGAAAGGACCGAGCCGTCGTAGCCTTTCACCTGTGCTCATTCGCATCCTCGGTCGCGTGGGAGTCTCGACCGACGACGACGATCTGATCGCGGTCCGAGCGCCGAAGCAGCGCGCGCTCCTCGTGCGCCTCGTCCTCGACGCGAACCAAGTCGTCGGCAGCAGCACGCTGATCGAATCCCTCTGGGACGACGACCTCCCGCAACATCCTCGTACCGCGCTTCAGATCATCGTCTCCCGGTTGAAGACGAACCTGGGTCCGTACGGCACGCACATCACCGCGGTCTCCGGCGGCTACCGGCTCGACGCGGCCGCTCACGAAGTCGACCTGCTGCTCGCCGAGTCGCTCCTGCGTGACGGACGGATGGCGCTGGCGAGCGAGGAGAGCGCACGCGCAGCCGACGCGTTCGAGCGCGCGCTCGCGTTGTGGACGGGCGACGCGTTCGAAGACGTCGAATCGTGCCCGTTCTGGCCCGAGGCCGTGCGTCGCGCCGCCGACCTGCGCCTCACGCTCGTGGAAGCGCGCAACGACGCGTACCTGGCGAGCGGCCGTCATCTCGAAGTGCTGCGCGACATCGACGCGTTGGTCGCGGCGGCACCACTGCGCGAGCACCTGCGCGCGCAGCAGATCGCCGCGCTGTACCGCGCGGGTCGTCAGGCCGAAGCGATGCGCGCGAGCGAAGCGCTGCGCAAGTCGCTGCGCGACGAGTTGGGGCTCGAGCCGTCGCCGCAGATCCGCGATCTGGAACGACGGGTGCTGGATCAGGACCCGAGCCTGGTCGCCACCGATGCCGGCTTCATGACGCCGCTCCCCGCGTGGACGGCCGAGACCGTCGCGTACGTCGGCCGCGGCGCAGAGTACGAGCACCTGCTGACCCGGCTCGCCGAAGCCGTCGAGGGCGAGATGCGCTTTCTCCTCGTCGAGGGCGTTCCGGGCATCGGCAAGTCGCGGTTCCTGTCCCAGGTGGCCCGGCGCCTCTCGAGCGACGCGATCGTCCTGCCGGTGCACGTCCACGACGTCTTCAGCCCCGCGTTGCGCACGTTCGCACGCGTGATCGCCGAAGCGACGCTCGGACTCTCCGACGACGAGCTCGCGACCGTGATCGGAATCGTCCCCGAAGCGACCCGGGATCTCCCGCAACTACGCGAGCTGACGCGTGCGCTCGTCGCCGGGGAGCCGGTCCCCGGACTCGACGACGAAGAGATCCTCGAGGCCGCGGCGCGATGGATCGCCGGCCTCTCTGCGAAGGCGCCCGTCGTGGTCGTCGTCGACGACCTCGATCACGCGAGCCCCGCGCTGCTCCACGTGTTCGCGCAGATCGCGAATCTCTCGATGCCGAAGCGGGTGCTCGTGGTCGGCAGCGTGCGCACGCCCTTCGACACCACTGCGCCCTACCTCGCGCATCTGGTCGCGACGCTCGAAGCGTCTGCGTGCATCGACCGGATCGTGCTGCCGCCGTTGGACGCGACCGACATCGACGAGTTGCTCGAACGAATGCGGATCGCGCCGCGCGAGAAGCTCGGCCGGCGGCTCCTCGAGCTGACCGCCGGCAGCCCGCTGATGGTGGCCGAGTTGCTGAGCACCGGGCCGCTCGAACGCGTCGTGGCCGACTGGACGTCGCCGCCTCGCGTCCGCGACCTCGCGCGCCGGCGAACCGCGGAGCTCGGGCGCGCGACCGCCGAGCTGCTGAAGCACGCATCGCTGTTCGAGCGTGACTTCACGATCGACCTGCTCGCCGAGACCGCCGGCATCGGGACGCGCACGGCGACCGAGTTGGTCGACCGCGCCGTCGAAGCGCACATCCTGCAGTCGAGCACGATGCGCTCGTATCGGTTCGCGCATCAGCTGTTCCGCCACGCCATCGCCGGCGACCTGTCGGCGACGCAGCGCGCCGACGGACACCGGCGCATCGCCGAGGCACTCGAACGCCGGAACGAATCACCCGCGCTCCTCGCGGCGCATTGGAGCGCGGCGTCGGGCGACATCGCCGAGAAGGTCTTCGCCTACGCGCGGCTGGCCGGCCGGGAGTCGTTGAAGATTCTCGAGCCGCAGGAGGCGGCTTCCTGGTTCCAGCTCGCGCTCGTGTACCTCACCGACGAGGCCGACCGCGGTTCGCTCCTCGCCGAGCTCGCCGAGGCGCAGATGTTCGCAGGCGACGCGGCCTGCATCGCCTCCCTGCAAGCGGCGGTCGACCTCGCGCTCACATCCGACGACGACGACCTCGTGGTGCAGATCGTGCGCGTCACGACGCCCGGCTGGTCGACCCTTCCGGGAGTGACAGGACCCGAGACGCGACAGCTCATCGAGCGCGCGCTCGACGTCGTCGACGATCCGGCGACGCGCAGTCGTGTCCTGGCGCGGTTGGCCGTCGACATGTCGTTGTCCGACGCGCCGGCTGCGGAGCGCGGCGCCGCCGAGGCCGTCGCCCTCGCGCGCGCGAGCGGCGACCGAACGGCACTGCTCGAGACGTTGTCGCGCAGCGCGGCGTTGTCGTTGACGCCCGAGACGCTCGAAGCGCGCCGAAACGCGCTCCGGGAGGTGCTCGACCTCAGCTCGTCGGCTACCGACGTGGTCACGCGTTACTTCGCGTTGAGCTCGAACATCGTGCCCGCGCTCCAGAGCGGCGACCTCGCCGAAGCCGACGCGCTTTCGGCCGAGGCCGACACCATCGCCGCGCACTACGAGCTCGCGCCGCTGCGGTGGAGCACGTTGATCCGCCGGGCCTGGCGAGCCGGACTCGACGGCTCGTTCGATGTGGCCGAGGAGCTGATCGAAGAGGCGTCGTCGTACGGCGAGGGGCACGGTGTGTCGCACGCGCCCGAGGCGGGATGGATGCAGCGCGGCTGGTCTCGTTGGCAACAGGGCCGTATCTGCGAGCTCTTGCCCGTCGCGCGCTCCTTCTACGACAACGTCGGCCGGCAGTTCCCCGGATTCGCCCTGCTCCTCGCACGGATCCTCGCCGAAGACCCCGAGTGTCACGACGAGGCTCGGCAACTGCTGCGCGACACCGCCGCGAACCATTTCGGTGTGCTGCCGGGCGGCACGTTTTGGTCGAGCACGCTCGTGCTGACGGCGGAGACCGCGTGCATGCTCGGTGAGCGCGCCGTGTGCGAGACGATCCGCGACCTGCTGGTGCCGTTCGCCGACCAGGTGGTGTTCAACGGTCTCTGGGTCGTCGCGCCGGTCGCGTACGGCGTGGGCATCGCGGCCGCCGGATGCGGCGACGCTCACGCGCCACGTCACTTGGATCGGGCCGTCGCCATCGCCACGCGCCTCCGGGCCCCCGCCCTCGTCGCCCGCGCTCGCGCCCCCCGCCTGACCGCAGCCGGCTGAACACATCGGAGCGCCGACGCGCCGATGAGTCGCGCCGCCGCGCGTCGTCGTATCTGCTGACTCGATCGACAAGGGAGCGCATCGTGCAGAACTCAGCCGTCGACCCGCAGACTGCGGCCGAGCAGATGGCCGCCGTCGTCGGCGCGACGCGCGACGACCGCCTCGGCGATCCCACACCGTGTACCGATTACACCGTCGCCGACCTGCTCGATCACATCGCGGGCCTGGCGCTCGCGTTCACCGAGGCCGCCCGCAAGTCGGGGCCTTCGAACAGCGGGCCCCCGCCGCCCGGTGACCGCGCGCACCTGCACCCGGACTGGCGCAACGAGATCCCTCGGCGCCTCGACGCGCTCGTGCTCGCTTGGAGCGAGCCGGGTGCGCGCGACGGGATGACGAACGCCGGTGGGATCGAGATGCCCGGCGAGGTCGCGGGGATCGTCGCGGTCGAGGAGCTCGTCGTGCACGGGTGGGACCTCGCGCGCGCGATCGGGCAGTCCTACGCGATCGACGACGCGTCCGCACAGGCCGTGATCGGATTCGTCTCGCAGTTCGCGGGCCCCGACCAGGCCGAGATGCGCGGCACCGCCTACGGCGATCCCGTCGCGCCCGATGCCGGCGCGTCGTTGCTCGAGCGCGCGATCGCGCTCACCGGTCGCGATCCCGGCTGGGCCCCACGAGCGTGAAGGACACGGCGATGAAGATCTTCACCCGCATGTGCACCAGCCTCGACGGCTTCGTCACGACGCCCGAAGGGCTCCCCGTGCAGCTCGCGTTCGACGGTTGGGACGCCGGCGCGCTCGGCTTCTACGAAGTGCAGTCGCAGTGCGCCGCGGTCTTGATGGGCCGCACGACCTTCGAACCCGCGCTGGGCGCGCCGCACTGGCCCTGGGGGGAGCTGCCGGTCTTCGTGCTCGGGGGTCAGCGGGCGGCAGGAACCCCGGACGACGTCGTCGTCGAATCCGATCCCGCGCGCCTGCTCGCACGGCTCCGCGCCGTCGCGCCCCACGGTGATGTCCACCTCATCGGCGGCCCGCGCACGCTCGAGACGATTCGGGGGCTCGGCGCGCTGGCCGAGGTACGGCTCATGGTGCTGCCGATCTTCACCGGTACCGGTCTCCGGCTGACACCCGACTTCGACACGAACACCACGCTCGACTTCCAGGACGCGCGACCGTGGCCCGCGGGCGTCGTCGAGCTTCGGTACGCGGTGCGCGACTAAGCGCGTCGGGACGCGCCCATCGCGCGCACGATCCGTTCGAGCACCGCACTCGACGTCGCGAAGTTGAGGCGCACGTGTTGCTCGTACCCGGCGCCGAACGGCGGTCCGTCGCTCACGGCGACGCCGGCGTGGTCGAGGAAGTGCCGGGCCGGATCCGCCAGCTCCAGCGCGCGGCAGTCGAGCCACGCGAGGAACGTCGCGTCCGGCGCGCGGTATTCGACACCGGGCAGGCTGTCGGCGAGCAGCTCTCCGAGGAAACGACGGTTGCCGTCGAGGTAGGCGACCAGCTCGGTGCGCCACTCGCGCGCTTCCGTGTACGCCGCCGTCGACGCCGCGATTCCCAACGGTGTCGCGCCGGCAACCTTGAACACCGGCAGGCGCCGCCACACGACCGCGTCGGCGTGATTCGACACGATCACCTGCGCGCACTTCAGACCCGCGACGTTCCACGCCTTCGATGCGGACGTGACCGTGATCGTGTGGTTCGCCGCGCCCTCCGACACGCTCGCGTACGGAACGTGGCGGTGCCCGCAGTACACGAGCGGCGCGTGCACTTCGTCGGAGACCACCCGAGCACCGTGATGCTCGACGATCGTCGCGAGCGCGCAGAGCTCGTCCTCGGAGAACACGCGTCCGGTCGGGTTGTGCGGGCTGCACAGCAGCACCGAGCGCGCGCCGGCGCGCAACGCGGCTTCGATCGCGTCGAGGTCGAGCGTCGAACGACCCGCGTCCTCGGTCATCGGCACCGGGACCACCTGTCGGCCGCCGAGCTCGACGACCTCGAACAGCGGCGGGTACGCGGGCGTCGGGATCACGACACGGCTGCCTGCCGGCACGAAGACGTCGAACGCGCCGGCGACACCGGTCAGCACGTCGGCGACGAGAAAGACGCGCGCGATGGGCACCTCCCATGCGTACACGTCGCGAAGGAACGACGAGCACGCCGCGGTGAGCTCGGTCGTGTCGGCCTGCGTGTAGCCGAAGTCCTCGCGGTCGACGGCCGCGAGCACCGCCGAACGGATCGCCGGCGCGACGTCGAAGTCCATCTCGGCGACCCACGCCGCGAGCACATCGGGTCCGTACAACGACCACTTGACCGTGCGGCGCCGGCGCAGCGCGTCGAGGTCGACGTCGTCGAAACGTTCCGCCATCGGCGCGCTCACCAGGTCGGGCGGACCGGCGGCAGCTCGCCGTCGTCGCCGGTCGCGAGCACGCGCACGAGGTCGCGGCGCAGCTCGCGCACGCGCGCCGCGCCGATGACGAGCTCCCACTCCCGCTCGAGCTCGACGTAGATCTCCTCCACCGCGGCCAGCAGGCGCTTGCCCCGAGGAGTCAGCACGACCGGTCGCGATCGGGCGTCGTCCGGCGACACCGCGCGCCGCACGTACCCCGCGTCCTCCATCGTGTCGACGAGCTTCGACGCCGCCTGCTTGGTCGTGCCCATGTTCGTCGCGAGCGCGGTCGACGTCGTCGGGCCCGAGCGCGCGGCGAGCAGCACGAACCCGAACGCGGGACGAACGTCGGTCCAACCTCGCGACCGCAGTCGCTCGTGCAGGCCGTCGACGAGCGACCGGTACGCGATGGCGAAGAGTCGGGCCAGCGGCGGCCCGTCGTGGTGCGCAGGAGTCATTCCGCCCACGGCGGCGTGAACGCGACACCGTCGGCCAAGCGCCCCTGCCCACCGACCGGCATGCAGCAGACGAGCTGCAGTGGCTCGTCGCCCGCGTTCGCGAGCTCGAAGTCGACGTCCGCCGGCACGACGATCGCGTCGCCGGTGCGGGCGAGGTCCTCGCGGCCGGCGATGCGGACCGACGCCGTGCCCTCGAGGACGACGAACACTTCCTCCCGAGTCAGCGAGTGCGGCGTCGCCGGTGTGCGGGGCAGGATCTCGACCTTCCAGACCGCGGTGTCGGTCGCGCCGCGACTCGGCGTTGCCAGCGACGTGAAGCGCGTCCCGCCGAGGTCGTGCGTGGGCATCGCGGGAGCCGGGAGCACGGACATCGTCATCTCCTAGATGGTCAACGTGGTGGACTATCTGGAGTATTGCGGCCCCAGGCGCGATAGTCAACCACGTTGTCTATCTGTCGGACTCAGAGAACCGTGATCGAGTCGAGGTTCACGGCACCGTGGTCGGAGTCGTCGACGCCGCACACCACGAGGTTCGTACCCGCGGCCATCTTCAACGCGACCGGACGGTCCTGCCACGACGTCCACGCGCGTGTGGTCGGGACGTCGAGCGTCGCCTGGCCGTGGGCCGCGCCGGTGACGGGATCGAGCGTACGGACGGTCAGCGACGACGAGTGGCCCGTGGCGTTGGCGACGCGGAACTTGAGTCGGTGCGTGCCCGCGTCGGCAACGGAGATGCCCACGCCGACACTGCTGCCCTCGGTGTCGAGACCGGTGACGTAGCCCATGCCCGTGTGGCCGCCGAAGGTGTTCTCGAAGCGGGCCGAACCCGCCCACGCGCCGACATCGGCTTGGAACTGCGCCTTGCCGCGCGGCGTCACGAGCAAAAGCACCGACGTGTGCGGCTTCAGGTCGACCTCGAAGTGCGTCATCGAACCGAGGTCCTCGTGCCTCCAGAGATCGCGCACCGCCGCGGGGCCGGTGATGCCGAGCGCGGCGGCGAAGTCGATGGACTTCGTGCGCGCGCGGGTGCCGTCGGCGCGATTGAACAACGCCACCGCCCAGCGTCCGTCGGGCAGCTGTCCGATCCAGCGCTCAGGATCGCGGCTCGACCCGTCGTACTCGAAGGCGTGCCCGTTGTGGAACACCGGCTTGCCGACGAGTCCGGCCTTGCGCAGTGCGAGCACCTCCTGGTTCTTGAAGATGTTCGCGCTGCCCTTGATCGTGTCGACGCGGTCGGTGATCGCGATCGGCGCACCGGCGATCGTGAACAGACTGATCGCGCTCTGCCGCTCGGCGTCGTTCTGGAACGAGCGGATGATCAGCGGGTCGCCGTCGAGGATCGCCTGGCCGCGACCGGAGATGTCGGCGAAGCCGGTGAACCCGAGGAACGGGTTGTTCCACTGCGACCACTCGGGCTGCCACGTCTCGCGGCCGCCGCTGAGGTTGTACCAACTCCCGAAGCTGGCGTCGTTGTCGATGCGGATCAGGTCGCCGTAGCGACGTTCCGCGGACCCGTGATCGAACAGGTTCGGCATCACGAGGCTCAGCTGCATGTCGCCGGCCGCCTCCGAGATCCACTCCAGCGCGCGTACGTACGCCTCGCGACCGTGCGCGACCGCGACCGTCCCCTCGTTCTGGTCGTATCCGTTCTCGTACCAGGCGAGGAAGTCGATCCGGAAGAACACCGCGCCGAGCCGGCGGAAGTAGTCGACGTACCCCTGCACGTACTCCTTCGCGCCGTCACGATTCGTGTCGATCCAATGCAGCAGTCCGCCGAAGTCGTCACCCGGGTTGACGATGTCGGCGACCTTGATGTCGGGCCGGCCGACGACCGTCACCGTCGGGTCGTCGACCGCGGAGTTCGTCGCCCACAACGGGTTGTAATAGACGCCGAGCCCGAGACCCTTGCGCTCCAGGTACTTCGCCCACCAGGCCCAGTCGTGCTCCCAGTCGTCGGCTTGACTGAGGATGTAACCGTGCTTCGTGGTGCGTTGGGTGTTGTCGATCCAGCCGTCGGTGCACACCATCGTGTAGCCGTCGTCGCGGAAGGTGTCGGCGACCCAGTCGACGTTCGCCTTCCACACGTGCTCGGGGATCATCGTGTTCGTGCTGTTCTCGTAGCCGTACGTGCTCCAGTAGAGCGGTCCCGCGCCGCCCGGTCGGAAGGCACGCGCGGTCGCCGAACGGGTCGCCGACGAAGCCGCGCGCGGTTCCACGTCGTGGTCCGGCGTCGCGGCATGCGCCGCGGTACCGCGCCCGAACCAGCCGGCCGCGCCCGCGAGCACGGCCCCTCCCCCGCCCTTCAGTACCTCGCGTCGCGTCGGCATCTGCAGCCCCCCGTGTCAGCCCTCGCGGAGAACCCTAAGACCGATCACCGCGGGTGCGCCCCTCTGTGCGCGACGCGTCGCTCACCTTGGCGATGATCACGATGCCGGCGGCGGTCTGCCGGAGGGACGGGAACGCCCCCGGCCCGAAGGCCCGGGGGGCGACCTTCGGTATCGCCGCGTCGTCCAGCACGGCCGGGGAGCGCAACCGGAACCCTGAGTAACACCCCGGAACCCAGGGGTGGCCAGCCGATCGGGTCACGCAGTCCATCGAACGCGTCGTGTGCGTTTGAAGTGGTTACCGACACTCCAAAGGGTCGACGACGACGGCCGGTACTGATCGCCGCTCCTCGTCTCGGATCCGCAACGTCGCATCCCTTCCGGCCGACGCGCCGGCAGCGCTTCGTTCCGCCACTGCTGGCAGTCTGCTGGCAGTCACGTTCGTAGAACAGAAACGGGACCCCCCGCAACACGGAGGGTCCCGTTCCATTTTCGATGGTGGCGGGGGTGGGATTTGAACCCACGACCTTCGGGTTATGAGCCCGACGAGCTACCAGACTGCTCCACCCCGCGGCGGACCATGCACGCTAGCGGCGAGGACCGACACGAGCAAACCGCTCAGCTCGCGATCTCCTCGCGAACCCGCTCGACGGCCTTCTTGCCGACCTCGCGAGCCTTGTCGAGCGCGCCCACCGCGCCGGCGACGATCGCGTTGGCCGGCGGCTCGTCAGGAGCACGCGGGTGCGGTCGCGTAGAGACCCTTGGCTTCGCGGCACGCAACTCGTCACCGATGGCGACCAGGCGTTCGCGGCCGAGACGCGCCCGCACCCGCGGGAACAGGTCGTTCTCTTCCTCACGCACGTGGTGGCGCACGCTCTCGATGAGGACGGTCACCTTCGCGTCGAAGCGCTCGTCGGCGGGCGACAGGCCCTCGAGCTCGTAGAGCAACCACTTCACGACGTGGTGCTCCTCGATCGCTTCGAGCACGTCAGGCGTCGCGCCGGCGACCTCGCGCCGCACCGCGGGATAGAACGCGAGCTCTTCGATCGCCGCGTGGCGCGAGAGCTCTTCGATGATCGTCTGCACCAAGCGCGACTTCTTCGCGCGTGCGGAGCCGGCTTGCTCGAACTGCTTGAAGAGCGCGTTCACCTCGCGGTGATCGGCCTTCAGCAGCGCGATCGCATCGGGGCGCCGGCCGCTCGGACGGGCACCGTTCGTCCGCGCCGGCGACGTCGCCTTGGCGACCTTGCGGACATTCGCGCGTGCCGCCTTCTTCGCGGTGCTCACCCGCTTCTCGGCCTTGCGAACCGTCTTCTTCGCGGTCCGCTGCGCCGTCTTCTTGGCCGTCGTTGCGCGCTTCTTGGCGACCCGCACCGACTTCTTCGCGGTCTTCGTCGCCGGAGCCCGCTTCACGGCACGCGTCGTGCGCTTCTTCGCAGCGCGAGCTTTCTTCGCGGCCGGACGGGCTCGGGACGTGGTCTTCTTCGTTGCAGCCATGGGGACTGTCGTACCCGTTGGCGGAACGCGTCAACCCTTAGGAGGTTCGCGTCAGTGCGACGACGGGGATGACGCGCGTCGTGCGCTCCTCGTACTCCTTGAATCCCGGATAGAGCTGCGCCTGCTTCGCGAACAAGCGATCGCGCTCCGCACCGATGAGAACGGTCGCGTGCACGGGAACGGTCTCCTCACCGACTTCGACCGACGCGTCGGGATGTGCGACGAGGTTGTGATACCAGTCGGGGTTCGTCGGTGCACCCGCCTTCGACGCGAACACGACGAGGCGATCACCGTCCTGGAGATACATCATCGGGTTGACGCGGGGTTGTCCGCTGCGCGCGCCGGTCGAGTGCAGGAGCAGCATCGGCGCACCCTCGAAGTTGCCGCCGAGCTTGCCGCCGTTGGCGCGGAACTCGTCGATGATGGTTCGGTTGTGATCGTTCACGTCGGGCATGAAGGGCGTCAACGCGACCGAGCGTCCGTGTATTTCACACGCTTCACGCGACCTCGGCCGTGTGATGGGACGACCACGCGCGGTACAGCGCGGCGTAGCGGCCGCCGAGGGCGACGAGCTCGGCGTGCGAGCCCAGCTCGGCCAGATGCCCTTCGTCGATCACGGCGATGCGGTCGGCGCGCGCGGCCGTCGACAGCCGGTGCGCGACCACGATCACGGTCCGACCCTCCATCAGGTGCTCGAGCGCCTGCTCGACCTCGTGCTCGGTACCAGGGTCGAGGTTCGACGTCGCCTCGTCGAGCACGAGGATCGCAGGATCGGCGAGCGCGGCGCGCGTGAGCGAGATCAGTTGCTTCTCCCCCGCCGAAAGGCGCGAGCCGCCCTCGCGCACCTCGGTGTCGAGACCGTCGGGGAAGGCTTCGAAGCGATCGAGCAGGCCGAGCGCGCCGAGCGCAGTCGCGACCTCATGGTCGGTCGCCTCGGGCCGGCCGACTCGGACGTTCTCGCGCAGCGTCCCCGCGAACAGATAGCCCTCCTGCGGCACGACGCAGATCCGCTCGCGCAGCGATCGAATCGTGGCGTCGCGCAGGTCGACGCCGCCGACCGTGACCGAGCCGGAGACCGGGTCGTAGAAGCGCGCGAGGAGCTTGGCGAGGGTCGACTTGCCCGCGCCGGTCGGACCGACGAGCGCGAGCCGCTCACCCTGCTCGATGTGCAGCGTGACGTCACGCAGCACGATCTCGTCGACGTATGCGAACGACACGTCGACCGCGTCGATCGTGCCCCGCTCGGGCAGGTCGACCGCACCCGGCTTCTCCGACACCGACGGCCGCTCGTCGAGCAGCTCGAAGACCTTGCGCAACGCGGCGCCGGCCGACTGCACGGTGTTGTAGAGCTGGCTGAGCTGCTGCACCGGGTCGAACAGGTTCTGCAGGTACAGCGCGAACGCGGCGACCGTCCCGACCGAGATCACCGACCGCGACGACAGCCAGCCACCGACGCCGATGATCACGGCCGTGCCGGCGACGCCCGCGTACTCGATCACCGGGAAGTAGAGCGACGAGATGCGCACGGTCACGAGGTTCTTCTGGAACTGCTCCTCGTTCGTCGCTTCGAAGCGGTCGGTGAACGAGTCCTCGCGCCCGTACGCCTGCACGACCCGGATGCCTTCGAGTCCTTCCTGGAGCGTGCTCATGTTCGTAGCGATGCTGTCGCGCACCTCGAGGTACGCCCTGTTCGACACGCGCCGGAACCATCGACTC
This sequence comes from Acidimicrobiia bacterium, assembly GCA_036271555.1. Taxonomy (NCBI): domain Bacteria; kingdom Bacillati; phylum Actinomycetota; class Acidimicrobiia; species Acidimicrobiia bacterium. The sequence goes on along the minus strand of DATBAK010000085.1, from coordinate 55,806 downwards.
GCGAGGTACACGGGCGGCACGATCACGGTGACGACGAGCGCGAGCTCCCAGCTCATCAGGAAGATCGCGACGAGCGCGCCGACGAAGATGAGCACGTTCTGTACGAGCAGCACGAGGCCCTGCGCGAGCAACTCGTCGAGCGCGTCGATGTCGGAGGTCATGCGCGCGACGAGGCGGCCCGTCTTCTCGTTCTCGAAGAAGTTCATCGACAGCGACATGAGATGCGCGAACACCTGCGTGCGCAGGCCGCGCAGGAACGACTCACCCGTCTTCGCGACGACGCGGATGACGAACCGTCCCATCACCAGCGCGAGGAGCGCAAGGAAGAGGTACGCGGCGGCGGCGCGGTCGAGCGTTCCGACGTGGTGGTGCTGGATCGCGTCGACACCGCGACCGACGAGCGCGGGTCCGCCGAGCAGCGCGCCGACCTGACCGATCAGCATCACGATCGTGAGGAGGATCATCGGCCGGTACGGTCGCAACATCCGGAGCAGGCGCCGCAGCACCCGCTGCGCCTCGGCGCGCGTGAGCTTCTCGTCAGGGACCCCGTCGGCCCAGTGACCCTGGCCCCTCATCCGGCTTCCTCTCGGAGCCCGACGAGCTCGGCGACTTCCTCTTCGGCGGCGTGGTGCTCGCTGCCGTCGAGCTCGGCGCGCGCGAGCACCGCGCGGTAGGCGTCGGAGGTCGCGAGCAACGACTCGTGCGTGCCGTCGGCGACGACCCGGTGGCCGTCGAGCAGCACGACGCGATCGGCGAGCGCGATGGTCGCGGGGCGGTGAGCGATGATCAGCGTGGTGCGACCGCGCATCACCTCCGCGAGCGCGGCGCGGATCTCGTGCTCCTTCGTCGGGTCGACCGACGACGTCGCGTCGTCGAGGATGAGCACGCGCGGGTCGGAGAGCACGGCGCGCGCGATCGAGATCCGCTGGCGCTGACCGCCGGAGAGCGTGAACCCGTGCTGGCCGACGACGGTCTCGTAGCCGCCGGGCAACGCGGATACGAACCCGTCGGCGCCCGCGAGGCGCGCCGCGGCGCGCACGCGCTCCATCGGCGCATCGGGTTCGGCGAACGCGATGTTCGAGCGCACGCTCTCGGAGAAGAGGAACGTGTCCTCGAACACGATGCCGATGGCGCGCCGGAGCTCGGTGAGGTTGAGGTCGCGCACGTCGACCCCGTCGAGCAGCACGCACCCGTCGGTGACGTCGTAGAAGCGCGGGACGAGCCGCGCGATCGTCGTCTTGCCCGAGCCCGTCGCGCCGACGAGCGCGACCGCCTCGCCGCCGCGGATGACGAGGTCGAGGTCTTCGAGCACCGGCCGGCCGCGGCCGTACGCGAACGTCACGCCCTCGAAGCGCAGCTCGCCCGGGCCACCGACCGGCAGCGCGCGTGCGCCCGCCCGCTCGCTGATGGCGGGATCGGTCGAGATGACCTCGTGGATCCGGCCCGCGGCCGACACCGCGCGCGGGATCTGGCCCAGCAGCATCCCGACCATCCGGAGCGGCCAGATGAGCATGAGCACGTAGAAGTTCGCGGCGACGATGTCGCCGACGGTCAGGTGGCCGGAGAGCACTTGGTGCCCGCCGTACCAGAGGATGCCGACGAGGCCGAGCGTCGGCAGCAGGTCGATCAGCGGGAGGAAGCCGGCGCGCAGGTTCGCCGCCGCGATCGAGCGTTCGAACACCGCGTCGGTCTCGACGCGCAGCGACTCGACCTGCCGCCGTTCCGCACCGAAGCCCTTCACGACACGGATGCCGCTCACCGTCTCCTCGACGACGCTCGACACCTCCGCGAGCCGTTGCTGGAGCTCGAGCCCGACGGGGTACATGCGACGCGTGAAGCGCGTCGCCGCGACGTTGAGCACCGGCAGGCTCACGAGCGCGAAGAACGCGAGACCGGGACTGCGGTACACGAGGATCGCGACCACGAGCAGCATCGTGACCGTGCTCGCGATGGTGAGCGGGACGAGCAGGACGACGTTGTTGATCTGCTGGATGTCGCTGTTCGCGCGCGACATGAGCTGACCGGTCTGCGCCTCGTCGTGGAACGCGAAGTGCAGACGTTGAAGGTGCGCGACGAGCCGCATCCGGATGTCGGTCTCGACGCGGTACGCGAGCTTGAACGCGGCGTAGCGACGAATGCCGGTGCAGAACGCCTGCAGCGCGCCGACCGCGAGGATCGCGATGACCCACCGCATCAGCGCACCGTTGTCGTGTCGCTTCACGATCGCCCGGTCGACCGCGATTCCCACCATGGTCGGCACCGCGACGCGCGCCGCGGTCCAGACGAGTCCGGCGGCGACGCCGACCCACACCATGCGGCGGTGCGGCCGGACGGTGCTCCGCATGAGGCGCCAGCCGTCGCGCCGGAGCTCCTTGTCCGCTTCCACGCCGTGCTTTCTCCCCGGTCCCACCCGGGCCGGCGGGCCCCGAGGCGGATTCGGGACTGTACCAGCGCGCCTGACGCGCCCGTCAGGGATTGCGCGGATGCGACGTCTGCGCGTCCGGATACCAGCGGCGCACGGCGAGGTCCTCGGGGCGCGCGAGCTGCGACCACTCGATCGGGTTCGCGACCGCGAACTCGCCGTCGGGTCGGTAGTTGCGCACGTTCGCCCAGTCGCCGCGGTACACCGCGTCGAGCGTCTGGAAGCGCGGCACCATCCCGTCGGCGGCGTCGTCGCCTTCCTGCACGCGCGTGTTGCCGTGCTCGTCGGTGCCGCAGAGCAGCGCGAGCCGGCGGCGCGTCACGTCCTCTTCGCGATACGGAAAGTGATGGAGGTAGATCGCCTCGACCGGCTCGAGCAGGGGCCGCTCCTCGCTCGTCGCGCGGTGGAAGCCGCGGTCGGAGAGGATCGGGACGCCGCCGCGGTCGTAACGCTGCAACGAGTGCTTGCGATGCTTGAGCGCGCAGCCGAGTCGATGCTCCTCGCACAGCGGCTGGAAGTCGAGCGGGTGGCGACCCGGAGCCGACGCGGGCACGCGGTCCGGATAGTGGTTGATGAAGCGCGCGCCGACGATGCGGTAGCGCCGATCGAGCGGTTCCAGGAACTCCCGCACCGTCAAGCCGCGCGGCCCGTGCGGAAACTCGTCGGCGTCGAGCCAGAGCCACCAGATGTGCTCGCTGCCGTCGAGCTCCGACTGCTCGCGCACGACGCGGTTCATGATGTCGAGTCGCAGCACCTCGTCGTACTGCTCGGTCCGGAACACCTCCGCCAACTCGGCGCCCGCGGCGACGGCCTCGCGGACCGTGCCGTCGGAGCTGTCGTTGTCGACGAGGAAGACGCGCTCGCAGCCCTGCGCGAACGCGTTCGCGACCGTGGCCGCGATCACGTCCTCTTCCATCCACGCACCGAGGATCGCGAACAGCTTGAGCTCGGAGAGCGGCTCCGGCGACGCGAAGTCGACGGCGCTCACCCACGGCGTTCGGGGTTCGGGCGCGGCGCGCAGACCGAGCTTGCGCAGCACGCGCCCGCCGGTTCGCCGAGCGTTCTTCCCGCTCACGGGAACCACACCCGGAAGCGCGCGCTCCCCTGCAGCCGGCCGACGTCGCGCCCCATCCGACGGGCCCAGCGCGCCGCGTCGCCGCGCCCGCGCACGAGCAGCAGACCGGTCGCGACCTGACGCCATTCGCGCAGCATCGACTGCGTTCCGAATCGGGGCATGCCGCGGTCACGATAGGTCCGGTACAGCAACGCCGATGCCCGGCCGAACTTGCGGTGCTGCGTGAACATCGACCGCAGACGGGTGCGGTACCGGTAGCGCAACACCGCGTCCGGAACGAAGCCGATGTCGTAACCCGCGAGCTGCGCGCGCCAGCAGAAATCGATGTCCTCCGCGTAGTGCATGTCCGACGCGAAGCCACCGACCGCCTCGAAGACGTCCGCGCGCACGCCGAGCGTGCCGCCGCTCCCGAACGGCAGGAATCCGAGGTGGTTCTGCAACGCGTTCGTCTGTGCGGCGGAGCGGCCGTCGACGACCCACCCGTCGTTCAGCGTCACGTGGTCGATGCGCGCGGCGACGATCGCGTGCTGCGCGAGCGCCTCGCCCATCGCCGCGATGTATCCGGGCGCGACCTCGTCGTCGGCGTCGACGAACACGACGGCGCGACCACCGGCGCGCGCGCCGACGTTGCACGCGTGCTGCCGGCCGGCACGATCCGACGCGTCGACGACGCGGATGTCGAGCACGGGACGGAACTTCTCCGCGACCGTGCGCGTGTCGTCGGTCGATCCGTTGTCGGCGACGATCACGTCCCAAGAGCCGCGCCACTGCTGCGCGCGCAGCGCCTCGAGCTGCCCCGCGAGGACCTCGGCCGCGTCGAGGCACGGGATCACGACCGACAGATCCACTCGATCCCGAGCGTTCATCGCCGCGTCCAGGCGTCGACAGATCGCGGTCGCCCGCGCCGCGCCGACGCCGCCTTGTGCCTTGCTTTCACTGACCCCTCGCCCGTTGCCGCCCCAGCCGTCGACGGCGTGCGCTCCGCTACCGTCCCAGTATGGCAACAGGGGCTTCCCCGCATCCAGCGCCCCGCCGGGTCAGCGTCATCATCCCGGTGCGCAATGGAGCGGAGACGATCGGCGAGCAGCTGGACGCCCTCGCGGTCCAGCGCTACGCCGGCGAGTGGGAAGTCCTGATCTCCGACAACGGCTCGACCGACGGCACGCGCGAGCTCGCGGCGCGCTGGTCGGGGCGGCTTCCGAACCTCACGGTCGTCGACGCGTCGGCGCGCGCGGGCTCGAGCTTTGCCCGCAACTGCGGCGCCGCGAAGGCCACCGGTGATTTCCTCGCGTTCTGCGACTCCGACGACGTCGTCGACCCCGACTGGCTCGCCGCGCTCGCCGCCGGCGCGTGCGACTACGACGCGGTGACCGGCAAGCAGGACGCGTCGGTCATCAACAGCGAGATCGTGCAGACGTGGCGTCCGCCCCGGACCAACGGGATGCCGCGGTCGACGTTCCTCCCGTTCGCGCCGTCGTGCAACCTCGGCGTATGGGCCGACGTGTTCGCGACGACCGGCGGCTTCGACGAGAGCTATCCGCAATCGCACGACGTCGAGTGGTCGTGGCGCGTGCAGCTCTCCTCGCACACGCTCGGGTTCGCGCCCGGCGCCGTCGTCCACTACCGCTACCGCACGTCGCCGCGCGGGATCTGGAAGCAGGCGTACCTGACCGGCATCGACTCGGTGCGCCTCTACCGCGACTACCGCGCCCAAGGCCTCACGCGCGTTCCCGTGAAGAAGCGGCTGCGCACGTGGGCCTGGCTCGTGTACCGCCTGCCGTACGTCGCGCAGCCCGCCAAGCGAGGCTTGTGGATGCGCCGGGCGGGCGAGGCCGGCGGCCGTCTCGCCGGCAGCGCGCAGTTTCGCGTCTGGTGCATCTGAGCGTCAGGATCTCGGCCCGAACAGCTCGTTGACGAGCTCGACGAGCGCGGCGCGACCATCCTCGCTCGCGGCATCGCCGGTGAACACCGCAACGCGGGTGCCCGCGTCGACGAGCTCGGCCGCGAGCGCGCCCAGCGCGTCGGCGTCTTCGCCCGTGAGCACGACGACCGCGTGCACGGCCGCCATCGCACGCGCCAGATCGGCGCCGCGCGCACCGTCGGCGTCCGCCACCACGACGACCCGGTTGTCGAGCGTGTCGCGTGCCGCCGTCATCGCGGCAACCTACTGCGCCGCGCCTTCCACGGGAGTCGCCAGCGAGTGCCGCGCCTCCGCCTCGCGCAGCACGTCGGTGATCTCGTCGCCGATGAGCTCTTCGCGTGCGAGCAGCTCGTCGCGCAATGCTTCGACCATGTAGCGGTGCTCGTCGAGCAGCTTCGTCGTGTCGGCCTTCGCCTGCTCGAGCATCTTCGACACCGCGCTGCGGCCGTCGTCGTTGTTGAGCACCTTGGCGACGATGCCCGCGTTGATCGGACCGTTCTCCATCGCCTCGAACGACACGAGCGAACCGGCCATGCCGAACGAGCCGACCATCTGCGCGGCGATCGTCGTCGCGTGATGCAGGTCGCTGCTCGGGCCGGTGCCGGCTTCGCCGAACCACAGCTCCTCGGCCGTCATCCCGCCGAACGCGATCTGCATGACGCCGATGAGCTCCGAGCGCCGGCGCGTGAACCGCTCGCTCGTGTCGGAGTGCGCGAGCAGGCCGAGCGCGTCGCGGCGCTTGATGATCGACAGGACCTCGAGCTTGCGGTCGAGGCCGATGAGGTGCGCGACCACGGCGTGGCCCGCCTCGTGCGTCGCGATCGTCCGCTTCTCCAGCTCGTCGTACTCGACGGGCTGCTTCAGACCGATCTCCTCGGTCATCTTCGCCTGCGCGACGTCGTCCCAGTTCATCGACTCGCGGCCTTCGCGCAGCGCCCAGATGAGCCCTTCGTCGAAGAGGTGCTCGATCATCACCGGCGTGTAACCGAACGTCATCGCCGCGAGCTGGTCGCGCCGCTCGGGCTTGTCGAGGACGGGATCGTGCGCCTTCTTCGAGAGGTAGTAATCGATGATCTCGCGTCGACCCGAACGGCTCGGCAGGTCGAAGTGGATCGAGCGGTCGAAGCGACCCGGCCGCAGCAGCGCGGGATCGAGGTCGGCGGCGCGGTTCGTCGCGCCGATCACGAGCACGTTGGGCTGGACCGCCGGCTTCTTCTGCAACTGCCGGTGCACCGGGAGAAAACGGTTCACCTTCTCGATCAGCCAGCCCTGGACCCGGCCGCCCGCGGTCGCGTGCTCGAACGATTGGAGCTGGATCAGCAGCTCGTTCACGACGCCACTGATGCCCTCGCCCGCGGCCCGCTCGACCGAACGCGCGAGACCGGGCGGCAGTGGCTCGGCGCGCATGCCGCTCCGAGCACCGGCGATCGCGTCGATCTCCTCGATGAACCCGATCGCGCCACCCTCTTCACGCGCGGCCTTGCGCAACGCGCGGAAGTACGACCGGATCTTGCGGTTCGTCTGGCCGTAGTACATCGATTGAAACGCGCTCGACGACACGAACAGGTACGGCACCCCGGCTTCGCGCGCCATGGCCTTCGCCATGTACGTCTTCCCGGTACCGGGCGGCCCCTCGAAGAGAATCGCCTTGCGGGGGTTGCCGCCCATCGTGTCGCGAAACGTCTGGTAGGTGAGGAACAGGTTCAAGGTCTTGAGGACCTCGTCCTTCACCACGCCGAGGCCGACGACATCGTCGAAGCCGACATCGATCTCGCTCGGCTGGAACCGTTGGTGCGGCGAGCGGCCCGCGAGCATGACCGGCATCACGAGCAACGGCCCGAGGATCACGATCAACAGGACCAGCGGCAGCAGGTTGATCTCGGTCTCGGTCAGGTGCGGCCAACCGAAATGGAGGGGCTCGTTGATCAGGACCCGGTGCCAGAGATAGACGACGAAGGGCACCAGGAACCACGCGACCCGCGTGATCCGGCGCTGCCGGGTCGCCTCCCGCTGGCGGACGACATCGACCGCGGCCCCCCGGACGACCGCGTTGTCGGCCAGCGCCCCTAGTTCCACCCGCAGCTCCCGTTCGCGTCCGTGCTGACGCTCAGAGTAGCAACCCTGTCCAGTCCCGGACCAGGGCGACGGGCCGTCGCGGCGCCGCGTTCCCGGGCTTCCGGCGGCCGGTTCGGGCGTCACCGCCGGTAGGGTCCGGCGCGTGGACGCCGACCGGCCCGAATCCGCCGTCGACGCGCGGGCGGTCCGCTTCGAGCTCGCGGCGCTGGCGGTCGTCCTGCTCGGCGCCTTCGTGTTCCGGATCCCCTGGGCGGTGCCCGCGCTCGCCGTGATCGTCGCGGTCGGCGTCGGCTTCGGTGCCCGGGGGAACCTCTTCCGGCAGGTGTTCGCGGCCGTCGCCGAGGATCGCCTCGGACCGGTCACGGCGACCGAGTCGGCGCGGGCGGTGCGGTTCTCCGAGTTGTTCGCGGTGGCGATGCTGACGCTGGCGACGTTGGTGTTCGCGCTCGACATCGGGGGCGCGGCCTGGCTCCTCGCCCTCGTCGAGGCGGGCGTGTGCGCAGTGCACGCGACGACCGGGATCTCGGTCGAGGCCGCGGTCCGCCGGCGTTTGTTCGGCGGCGGCAACCGCCGGCGCTGATCGCGCCTACGGCTTCGACGCGGTGCCGAAACCGGTGTGGCCCGCGTCGGGGCGCAGCACCTCGATCGGGTCGCGCATGTCGCCGACGTAGCCGAGCGCGTAGGCGCCGCGCGCGTAGCCGATGAGCCGCTGCATCGACTCGGGCAGGGTGCGCGCGACCTCGATCGGTACGGCGAGGTACTGGTTCTCCTCCTGCCGCAGCCAGCCGACGTTGTAATCGACGTTCATCCCGACGCGCACCGCGTCCGATTGGTTCGCACCCCCACCGTGGTACACGGAACCGGTGTAGAGGAGCACCGAGCCGCGCGGCATCGCCGCACCGATCGTGTCGTCGTGCGTGTATCGGAAGCGGTCGGGCGCGCGGTGACTTCCGGGCACGACGCGCGTCGCGCCGTTCGCCTCGGTGAAGTCGGTCATCGCCCACATCGTGCTGACCTGCACCTCGAAGCCGGGCGGGAAGCTGAAGAAGTCGTACGCCCACTGGTCGCGGTGCGGCATCTGCGCGGGCTCGCCGGGTCCGATCGCGATCATCTGGGTGAGGTGGAGCTGGAACGTCGTCGCGTGCGCGAGGACGCGGCCGACGACGTCGAGCACGAGCGGGTGCGCGATCAGGTCGCGCGAGGCGGGCGCACGCGCGATCAGCGCGCCGGTGCGGCGCGTGTTGCGCCCACTGAACTCGTCGGGCCCGAACTCCGTCGTCGCGAGGTACGGGTCGACCTCGGCGAGGATGCGATCGACGACCTCGGGCGACGCGAGCTCGTCGATGACGACCGCGCCTTCCTCGGCCATCACGGTGGCGATGCGCTCACCGTCGGCCGTCGCGGGCACGTGCGTGAGCGCGAGCGTGGACTCCACGATCGTCAGGCTACGCGGGCGATCGCGAGACCGGCCACGGCGGCCACCACCACGAAGTCGACGGTCGTCCCGAGCAGCCGGGCCCGCTCCGCGGTTCCCGTCGCGAGCACCGCGAGCGCGACGAGCACGCCGTTGCGGACGACGGCCGCCGCCGCGGTCGTGCGAGCGCCGGTGCGGACCGCGCCGAAGCACGGGCAGGGCACCGCGCGACGCGCGGTACGGACGAGGAACACGCTGAACGCGAGCAGCAGCACGATCGCGGCGATGCCCGGGATCGGCGAGTGGAAATCGAGCAACAGCGCGATCGCGACCACGAGCTCCGTGGCCGGCAGCCCGATCGCGAGCATGCGCGCGCCGCGCGCGCCGACACCGGCTTCCTGGAGTCGCGCGGGCAGTTGCGCGTGATCGGCGATCTTGCCCACCGCCGCGATCACGAGAACCGCCGCGAGCACGATGCGACATGCGAGCGCGAGCGCGGGACCGGTCGGACCCACGAGCGATCCCGCTCAGCTCTCGAAGTGGCCGTACCCGCCGCGGTAGAAGAGGAGGGGCTTGCCCTCGGTCGCGTAGCCGAGCTCGACGACACGCCCAACGACGATCACGTGGTCGCCGGCGTCGTGCTCGGCGTACGTCTCGCAGTCGATGTACGCGAGCGCCTCGGCGAGGATCGGCGCGCCGGTCACCGCGCGGTGGTGCGTGACCCCTTCGAAGCGGTCGATGCCCTTCGTCGCGAACACTCGGCACATCGGTTCACCGTCTTCGGCGAGCACGTTGACCGCGAAGTGTCCCGCGCCGCGCATCTGCGGCCACGTGCTCGAGCTCTTCGCCGCGCACCACAGCACGAGCGGAGGGTCGAGCGACACCGAGCTGAACGAGTTGCACGCCATGCCGATCGGCTCGTTGCCGTCGAACGCGGTCACGATCGTGACGCCCGTCGCGAAGTGCCCGAGCACCGTCCGGTAGGTCGCGGCGTCCGGCTCCAGACCCCACGTCGGGCGTGCTTGCGTCACGGGCGGATCCTAGGAGGCCGACGCGGGCGGACCCAGATCAAGGACCATGCGCTCCGCGGCCGCGATCACCTCGGGGCCACCGACGCGCGCCGACACGTCGGCGGCGCGCGCCGCGATCGCGTCCACGGCGTCGTCGCCGTGCACCGGATCGTGGTGGTACAGCGCGAGCAGCTTGGCGCCGGCTTCGCGCGCGACGTGCACGGCGTAGTCGTACGTGCAGTGGCCCCAATGCCGCTTCGGCGCGTACTCCTCGGCGGTGTGCTGCGCGTCGTGGATGACGACGTCGACACCGTCGCAGAGCTCGAGGATCTCCTGGGGTACGAAGTCGTCGGCGTCGTCGCGACAACCGGGTCCGTGATCGGAGATGTACGCGACCGACGCGCCGTTCAGCTCGACGCGGTAGCCGAGCGTCGGACCGACGTGGCGCACCCAGCGCGAACGCACCTTCGCGTGCCCGACCGGGAAGTCGTCGTCGCCGGTGTCGTGGAAACGGATGTCGGCGGCGAGCTGATCGGGTCGCACGGGGAAGTACGGCGGCTGCATGAGCCCCGTGAACACCTCGCCGAGCGGACCCGCTTCCTGGCGCGGCCCGTAGATGTCGAAAGTGGTGTCACCGTTGAACAGCGGCTTGAAGAACGGGAGCCCCTGCACGTGGTCCCAGTGCAGGTGCGTCAGCAGCACCGACGCGTGCAACGGCGTGTCGCACCCGAGTCGCTCGCCCCACGGTCGCAGACCGGTGCCGAGGTCGAACACGACCGGCGTGTGACCCTCGGCCGTGATCGCGACGCACGACGAGTGGCCGCCGTAGCGCTGGTACTGCTCGCCACTACACGGCGTCGACCCGCGGACGCCGTGGAACTCGACTCGCGCTCCCATCCCCCCGGACATACCCGGAGAATACCCATCCGCAACCGGTGCGCCCAGAGCGCGGTCGGGGCACTCAGCTGACGACGCGCGCGCGGAATCCCTCGAGTCCCTGCCACGTGAGGAAGCTCGCGAACAGGATCAGCGCGCCGTATACGGCCCAGAGCGACATGTGCGGACCGTGCGTCAGCGCGGCCCGGTAGCCCTCGCTGATGTACACGAGCGGGTTCAGGAGCACGAGCCACTTGAGCCACGAGAAGCCGAACAGCTTCACCGGACCGAGCGTCGACCACGAGTAGTAGATCGCGCCGAGGAACGTGAGCGGCAGCACGATGATGCCGAAGAGGATCGGCACCTGCCGCGGCTCGAAGCGGGTGCCGAACGACAACCCGAGCGCGGCCGCGGTGAGCAGCGCGAGCGGCGTGAGCGTGAGCAGCACGAGCCAGTTGACGTGCAGGTGCACCGGTGTCGCCGGCACGATCGCCGCGATCGGGAACACGAGGCACGCGGCGAAGAGACCGTTCAACATGCCGGCCGTGATCTTGCCCACGGCGACCAGCCAGATCGGGAGCGGCGCGAGCACGCGGTCCTCGATCTCCTTCGTGTAGCCGAACTCCTGCACGAGCGGCAGCGCGACCGACTGGATGCCTTGAAAGATGATCGTCAGCGCGATCACGCCCGCGACGAGGCGGGTCGAGAACGCGGCCGCGGCCGCGCCGGAGCCACCGACGCCCTGTCCGATGCGCGGGAACACGTACGTGAACACGAACACCAGGAGGAACGGCTGCAGCAACGTGCGCGGGATGAACTCCTTGAGGTTCTTGCAGAGCACGGTGAGGTCGCGCAGCATCAGCGCGCGGAACGCGACCGAAGACGCGGCCTGAGCGCTACGCGGCGGCGCGACGTTGCCGAGCGGCGTGTCGATGGCGGTCATTCGCGCAGGTCCTTTCCAGTGAGGTTGATGAACACGGCTTCGAGCGTGGGCTCCGTGACCGAGAGGTCGCTGACGACGAACCCGCCGTCTTCCGCGGTCGTCACCACCGCGGGCAACACACCGTGCGCGCCCTTCACGCTCAGCCGCACGGTGCCGTCGACGCGATCGGCGCGGGTGACGCCGTCGATCTTGTCCGCGAGCAACGTCGTCAACGCGTCGAGATCGCCGTCGGCGGTCACCGTGACGATCGTGTCGGCGCCGACCGACTGCTTGAGGCGCGCGGGCGTGTCGAGCGCGAGCAGCTTCCCGTGGTCGATGATCGCGAGCCGGTCACAGAGTTGGTCGGCCTCTTCCATGTAGTGCGTCGTGAGCAGGATCGTCTGGCCGTCGCGGTGCAGCTCGCCGAGGATGTCCCAGAGCGCGATGCGGCTCTGCGGATCGAGGCCCGCGGTCGGCTCGTCGAGAAAGAGGATCGACGGGCGGTGCAGGATCGCGCGGGCGACCATGAGCCGCTGCGCCATGCCGCCCGACAGCGCGAGCACGGGAGCCTTCGCGCGGTCGGAGAGGCGGAAGCGTTCGAGCATCTCGGTCGCGGCGGCGCGCGCGGTCTTTGCGTTCATGCCGAAGAAGCGGCCGTGGAAGTAGAGGTTCTCGAAGACGTCGAGCGCGCGGTCGAGCGTGTTCGTCTGCGGCACGACGCCGATGACCTGCTTGGCGACCGCCGGATGCTTCACGACGTCGATTCCGGCGACGAACGCGCCGCCGCTCGTCGGGATCACGCGCGTCGTGAGCATGCCCGCGGTCGTGGTCTTGCCCGCGCCGTTGGGACCGAGCAGCCCGAAGATCTCGCCGCGGCGTACCGAGAGGTCGAGGTGGTCGACCGCGAGGATGTCGCCGGGATAGCGCTTCGTGAGCTGCTCCGTGCGGATGACTTCGTCAGCTTGCGACATCGCGTTTCCTCTCCGCGAGGGAGTCGAGGGCGTGCGCGCGGATCTTCTCCAGCGCGCGCAGGAAGGCGTCGTTGTCGGCGCCGAGCAGCGCCGCGAGCTCGGCGTTCAGTGCGTCGACCGTCTCGCGCATGCGCGCTTCGGCCTGCATGCCGGCCTCGGTGACGCGGATGCGGGCCACGCGCCGGTCGCGGGGATCGCGACGGCGTTCGAGCAGACCGTCGGCCTCGAGCTTGTCGAGGTGGCGGACGAGAGTCGGCGCCTCGATGTAGAGGCGCGCGGCGAGCCGCGACTGACCGAGGTCGGGCTCGACGACCGCGTGGTGCAGCACGAGCCAGGTCGCGAGGCTGCCGCCGTGCGTGGCGAGGCGCTCGTCGATGACCTCGTGGACCGCCTTCTGCGCGAGGGCGAGCACGCGCCCGATGCGGAGGTCGTCGTGCCGGCCTTCGCCGGCTTGGGCCTGCTGTCCCATGCGGGACTAATTATTAGCACACGAATCGTTCGTGCACAAACACCGGCTCGGCGCCCACCTGGGGTTCTACGGAACTGATCGAGCGAGGTGACGCGGGCGCGTCACTTTTCTCGATCAGTTGGAGGCGTCTCCGGAGGGGGTCGGGCCGTCGGCGCGGGCGGCCCGCACGGCGACGAGGGCGTCGCGCAGCTGCTGGATCCAGTCGGACTGATGGTCGCCGACCAGCCGTACGCACCACGCGAGCGCCTCGCTCCGGCTCCGCGCGACACCGCCGCCGACCAGCGTGTCGAGCACCTGGCGCTCACTCATCCGCAGCCGGGTCATCACCGGGATCGACAGCGACGTGAAGACGTGCGTCTCGGCACCACACGTCGCACCCCACGCGACCTTGCGGCCGGTACGCGCCTCGGCTTCGTCGGCGATGCGCATCCGCTGCTCCCGGGTCTCCTCGCGGAACCGCTGGATGCGGGCGAGCTGGGCCGCGCGCTTGGCGTCGTCGGCACTGTCGGGATAGTCGGGCTCGGTGACGTCGCCGATGACCAGGATCTCGTCCCGGTCGACCGTCACCTCCGGCGCCTCCGTGAACCACCCGTCGGGGAGCCGACCGGCAAACCAACCCTGGACCGTCTTGTCGTTCGTCATGCAGCCATTACATCATTACATCATTCCTGCCCGCAAGTTCGGCAACGACTTACTTCGCTCACCAGCCGCGGATCAGGCTCGGCGGATGAGGTAGCGGCATTGGTCGCCGCCTTCGAACCGGCCGACGTCCTTGCGTATGTCCGTCTTGGGATCGAGCGCAGTGGCCTCGGCTAGGTGTGCGTCCTGCCACGCTTGCCACAGAACGTCTGCCTCGGCCAGCCGAGCCCAATCGACCACGACGACCCAACCATCGGACCGCGGCTTCGCTTCGACGAGCCGCTTCGTCAGTTCCTCGAAGGCGTCGAATTCGGGGTTCTCGTCGTCGGGCTCATCGTCTGAGCCGGGATCGTGATCGGTCACTCGTCCTCGTCGTCGGGATCGAGCGCGCCGCGATCGACAACGTCGACGGGGGCCGCATCCGGAGTGCCGATGAAGCTCGCCTTCATGGTCGAGAGCACCGTTTCGAGCATCGTCCACTCCGCCTCGGTGACGGGACGCGTGGTCTCTATCGTGGCGCTTCCGCCCCCAGGGAGCGGCAGGAGAAGCGAACGGCCGACAGTCGGCGTGGCGGGCGGCATCAATGGCGGCTTCTGCTCCGGTAGGCGCGGAGTGCTCGGTGGGATTTCAGGCCCGACCGTAGCAGCTTGCGTCAGTTGAGCGAAGGAGACTGTGTCCCGAAATTCGCGGATGAACTCGGCTGCGCCACTCTCGGTGAATCCACGGTTGCGTACCAGTTCGTACCGGAGCGAGTCATCCGATGGCAGGCCGTGTTCCTTGTGCTTCTCCCAAAGCTCGGTGTGAATCGGCGGCGTCAGCGCAGCCGAACGGATCGCGCGGGCCTGCGCCGACTGGTCCGGATTGAGGATGATGTCGAGCGCCAGGTCTGTCAGCTTCCCCATGCGCTCGTCGCCTCGGCCGTTCTCGCCCAACAAGCCAAACTTCTTGAGCGCGGCGTACGTCACCGCGGCGGGTCCCGTCTTCGGTGAGGTGTAGCCCCAATGCCCCGTGATCGCGCCCATCGGCGCGGCGTTCCGGCCTTCCTCGGCGTAGAGCTTCTGGGCTCGGCTGATCGCCGTTTCCAGGTTGATGCCGGGGTAGCTCGGGCTGCGGCCCTTGCGCGGCTTGTGGTCTTCCCACGTCTGCGTCATGGCAGCTAAGTTACAGACGCCGAGATGCCGAGTCAACCTCAGATGCGGAGTTGACTTTTATCTCCTCATCTGTATACTGAAGATGAAGAAGCCCCCGGTTGCACCCGGGGGCTCCGTGAAACAGGGGACGAGGCAATGGAAGCCACCCGGGCCAATCATCCAGGGCAAGCGGGTTCGATCCCCGTCGTCTCCACCGACCATTCTACGTCGGCACGCAAGCCCCGGACCCTGATTGAAGCGGTGCGGTACTTCTCGGACGAGGACGTGTGCATCGAGTACGTGGCCCGGCTGCGCTGGCCGAACGGCCCTGTGTGCCCCGCCTGCGGCGGCACCGAGATCATCTACCTCGCCAGCCGTCGCGTGTGGAAGTGCAAGGCGAAGGACTGCAAGAAGCAGTTTTCGGTCAAGAAGGGCACGATCTTCGAGCAGTCGCCGCTCGGGCTCGACAAATGGCTGCCGGGCCTGTGGCTGATCGCGAACTCGAAGAACGGCGTCAGCAGCCACGAGGTTGCCCGCGCTCTCGGCATCACACAAAAGTCCGCAAGGCACCTTCTCCACCGTTGCCGCGAGGCGCTGCGCGACGGAACGTTCGAGCTGCTCGATGGCACGATCGAAGTAGACGAGACGTTCATCGGCGGCAAGGTCGATAACAAGCACGCGTCGAAGCGGCCACCGAAGGGTTCGAGTATCGGAGGCGCCGGCAAAACGATCGTCGTCGGAGCCCGTCAGCGCGGCGGCAAGGCCCGCGCTCGCGTCGTCCCGGACCGGACGAGCAAGACGCTCATGCGGTTCGTGACCACCAACGTCGATCCCGGAGCGCAGGTCTACACCGACGAGGCCAGCGCCTACTTCTACCTCCGGTGGGACGGCTACAAGCACGCCACGGTCACGCACAGCAAGGGTGAGTACGTCCGCGGTTCGATCAGCACGAACGGCGTCGAGAATCTGTGGTCGTTGTTGAAGCGCAGCATCCACGGCACGTACGTGCAGGTCGCGCCCGAGCATCTCTCGCGCTACGTCGACGAGCGCACGTTCGCGTACAACCTGCGCGAGCGCACCGACCTGGAACGGTTCGAGACGGCGCTCGCTCAGTCAGTTGGTCGTCGTCTCACCTGGGCGCAGCTAACGGAGACGTGAGAGATTTGCGAACGCGTGAGGCAGCGTCGACGACCTAAACCTGGGCCGCCCGTGTGGGGAACGTGCCCGCTCTGCGGTCAGGAGGCGTGGCTGCGACCCGAGCACGTGATTCCATGGTGGGCCGTCTGTCAGGTTCCCGAGTTCGACGTCGTGAACACCTGGAACGGTCGTACAACCGGACCGCGCCCTGAGGGGCTCAACGTGCTGTTGCACATCTGCAAGCCATGCAACAGCCGGCTCGGTAAGAAGTTCGAGGAAGCGGCGTCAGCCTTCATGAAGCCGATGATCCGGTGCCAGCCGACAGATCTCGGCCTCATGTTCCTCACCCCGGCGCAACAGGTAACCGTTGGGCGCTGGGTCCTGAAGACTTCGATCCTGCGCGCGCACGCGGCGCAGTTCCCGATCCCACAGTTCCTCTGGCAGTGGCTCCGCGAGGGCGGTCAACCGCGAGGCATGCAGCCGCCCCCGCCTGGTACGTACATCTGGGTGGCGCAGATGCCATGGGCGGAGCAGCACGTACGACACCTTGCGCCAGCGGACCTGCCAGATCGGACGCTGCTTGAGTACGACTGGAGCAGCCCGATGTTCTACTTCAGCGAACTTGCGATGTTCGTGCTGCATCAGCGCGTCGTAACTGACGAGATTGCGACACACCCGGCAGAGCACCTCGACACGCTCGCCCGCGTCTACCCAGAGCATGACGGCACCGTCGCCTGGCCGCCGCGACAGCGCGTCGGTCGTGAGGATCTCATCCGCATAACGCGGACCGCGATGACCCCCTCCGCCCAGGCCCTTCCTCTCGGGCTCACCGGAATATTCGCGGCTGAAATCTGAACTGACGTCAGGCATCGTCAGCTACATCCCGCTCGTAGCCTGGTGAGGCAAGTAAGTCGGTGCCGCAAGTTCCGCAAGTCGCCGGCGGCTGATGCGTCGCTGTAACCGCTCGCCGTCAGAGTCGACGGAGATCGGTGGGCCGGCACGAGGGGGCAGCCATGCACAGGGTTCAGATGCGGCAGTGGAAGCAACGGTGGGCCGTTCCGGCGCTCGTCGCGATCCTGTTCGTGCCGCTCGCGGCGATCGGTCTCGCGCTCGCCCATTCGGCGACCGCGGCCGACAACGGCGACGGCGCGGTCCACGTGACGTGGCTCTCGGGCTTCGGCGACGATGCCAACCCGTGCAGCCGCACCGCGCCCTGCAAGACCGTCCAGGGGGCGTTCGCCAAGACCGCGCAACCCGACGGCGAGATCACCACCATCGATCCCGGCAGCTACGGCAACAGCAACTCGTACCTGTCGCCGTTCACGATCAACGGCGGCATCGACATCGACGGTGGCGCGAACCAGATCGTGCTGCAGAACACCGTGAGCGGGATCGACGGCATCGACATCGCCGCGCCGGCGAACGACGTCGTCGTCCTGCGCCACGTCGACCTCGAGGGCTTCGGCATCGGTCTGCACGGCATCAACTTCATCTCCGGCAAGGCGCTCTACATCGAGGACTCGGTGATCGAAGGCTTCACCGGCGACGGCGTGCACGTCGCGCCGACGGCCGGCGGCCAGGTCGTCATCGAGCGCTCGACGATTCGTAGGAACGGCGCGAACGGCGTGAACGCGACCGGAGCATCGTCGACCGCGGTCGCGACCGTCAGCGTGAAGGACTCGACGATCGAGGCGAACGCGGCGGCCGGAGTGCTCGCCGCCGACTACTCCGATGTCACCATCGACGGCAGCAACGTGAACGGCGACGCGCAAGGGCTCGCGTGCGTCACGCAGTCGACCGGTTCTTGCGTGATCACTGCGACCGGCAATCAGATCGGTCAGGACGCGACCGGCGTGCTGTCGGGCCGAGGCGTGCCGGGCGCGTCCGGCAACGCGACGGTCTACCTGAGCGCGAACACGATTCGCGACAACGCAAAAGGACTCGCGGTCACCGCGAAGCCGTCGTTCGGACGGATCATCTCCCTGGGCGACAACACCGCGGTCGGCAACCAGAACCCGGGCAAGGTGACGAGCACCGTCCCGAAGATCTAAACGGGGAGCGCGGCGACGATGCGGGCCGCGTACTCCGCGGCCTCGCCGTCGGCGTACTTGGTCCGCGGCCAGAAGAAGCCCCGCAGTCCGTCCTTGCGCCGGCGGGGCACGACGTGGGTGTGGAGGTGTGGGACCGACTGGCTCACGACGTTGTTCATCGCGACGAAGCTGCCATCGGCCTCCACGCCCGCGACGACCGCGGCGGTGATGCGCCGCACCTCGAGGAAGTACGGACCGACGCGTTCGGCGGGCAGGTCGTTCAGCGTGACGACGTGCGCGCGCGGCACGACGAGCGTGTGCCCCTTGAACACCGGACGGTGGTCGAGGAACGACACCGCGATCTCCGAGCTCGCCACGACCTGCGCTTCCGCCTCGCCGGCGATGATCCGGCAGAAGAGGCAGTCACTCACTCAGGCGCGCTCGTCGTTCGTGTACGGACGCTGCCTCGGCGGCGCGGCGTCGCGCTTGTAGACCATGAGCTTGCGGCGGAAGTAGCAGACCTCTTCGCCCCGCTGGTTGAAGCCGAACGTCTCGACGGAGACGATGCCGCGGTCGGGCTTGCTCGACGACTCGACGCGCTCGAGCACGCGCGTCTCCGCGTAGATGGTGTCGCCATGGAACGTCGGGCGCTTGTGCTGCAATGTCTCGACTTCGAGGTTCGCGATGCACGCGCCGCTGACGTCGGGAACGCTCATGCCGAGCACGAGCGAGTAGACGAGGTTCCCGACGACGACGTTCTTGCCGAACTGCGTCTGCGTCTCCGCGAACCACGCGTCGGTGTGCAGCGGATGGTGGTTCATCGTGATCATGCAGAAGAGGTGGTCGTCGGCCTCGGTGATCGTCTTGCCCGGCCAGTGCTTGTACACGTCGCCGGGCTCGAAGTCCTCGTAGTACCGGCCGAACGGCCGCTCGTAGATCGTCATGAGCTCGTGTCTCCTCTGGCCAGCAGTCCGCGCGCGATGACGATGCGCTGGATCTCGTTCGTGCCCTCGCCGATCAGCATGAGCGGTGCGTCGCGGTAGTAGCGCTCGATCGGGAGCTCGGTCGTGTAGCCGACGCCGCCGTGGATGCGCATCGCCTCGGTCGCGATCTCGAACGCGGTCTCGCTCGCGAACAGCTTCGCCATGCCCGCCTCGACGTCGGCGCGCTCGCCGGCCTGCCGCCGTTCCGCGGCGCGGCGCGTCAGCAGCCGCGCAGCTTCGAGCTTCGTCGCCATGTCGGCGAGCTTCATCTGGATCGCCTGGTGCTGCGCGATCGGCTTGCCCATCGTGACGCGCTCCTGCGCGTACTGCAGCGACGCGTCGAACGCGGCGCGGGCGAGGCCGACGGCACGGGCCGCGATGTTGATGCGACCGACCTCGAGGGCACCGAGGATGTAGGACAGTCCGCGGCCGGGGTCGCCGAGCAGCGCGTCGGCAGGCACGCGATGACCGTCGTAGACCATCTCGACCGTCTCGATGCCGCGGTAGCCGAGCTTGCCGATGTCGCGACTCACGGTGATGCCACCGAAGCGCGCGCCGGGCTCCTTCTCGACGACGAAGCAGCTGATGCCCTCGTCGGTGCGCGCCGCGAGCGCGACGATGCCCGCACGCTCGCCGTTCGTGACCCACATCTTCGTGCCCGTGATCACGTACTCGTCGCCGTCGCGCACGGCTTTGCACGACACGTTGCGCGTGTCGCTCCCCGCGTCGGACTCGGAGAGCGACAGGCAGCCGCGCAGCTCACCGGTCGCCATGCGCGGCAACCACCGTTGCTTCTGCTCCTCGGTGCCGTGCCCGCTGATGATGCTCGCCGCGATCGTGTGCGTGTTCACGACACCCGAGAGCGACATCCATCCGTACGAGAGCTCTTCGACGGCGCCGATGTACGTGAGGAGGTCGAGACCGAGCCCGCCGTACTGCTCGGGGATCGTCAGGCCGAACAGTCCGAGCTGCTTCATCGTCTCGACGATCGCCTCGGGGTATTCGTCGGCGTGCTCCATCTGTGACGCGACGGGCATGACGTCGCGAGCGATGAAGCGGCGCACGGTGTCGACAAGCGCGTCACGCGTCTCTTGATCGGTGGTGATCATCGGCTCCCCCGAACGTGTGTCCCCGCATGATGGTCGACCGTTCACAGGCTCGCTACTTGGGCGCCGGACGGCGCGGCTACCCTCTGAAATCTTCCGCCCGAACCGCCCTCCGCACCCGCGCGTCGTCGCGCAATGCATCGGGAACGTGATGGTCGACGAACCGCAACCAACCTCGCGACGCTTCCGCGAGCGACAGCGCCGCACGCGCCGGCAGAAGCGCGCCAACACCGTGGGCACGCTGGTGACGCTCGCGGTCGTGCTGCTCGTCGCGCTCATCGCGACCGACACGTGGCGCGTCGGCGGTCACGGCCCGTCGCTCGCGAGCGGCAAGACGAAACCGCTCCCGACGGCACCGAGCGCGAGCAATGCGCTCGCGCAGCTGAAGACGAGCCATCCGGCGCGACCGTTGAGCCACGCCGCGCCGCTGCGGCTCTGGGTCGGCGGCGACTCGCTCGCCGGCGACCTCGGTTACCAGCTCGGCCCGATGCTCACGAACACCGGCGTCGTGAGCGCGCACGTCGACTACAAGGTCTCGAGCGGCCTCGCGAGCAACGCGATACGCGACTGGCCCGCCAACTTCACCGACGAGAACGCGCAGTACCAGCCCGAGTCGCTCGTGTTCATGGTCGGCGCGAACGACGCACCGATCGTCGGTACCGCGAAGGACGCGAGCGGACAACCCGCGTGGGAGGCGAAGTACCGGGCGAAGCTCGACACGATGATGGACCTCCTCGTCGGCGCGACCCATCGCACCGTGTTCTGGATCGGCTCACCGACGCTCGGAACGAAGTACGACCATGGCGCCTCCGAGGTCGACCGCGTGATGCGCGAGGAAGCGGCGAAGCGACCGAGCATCGTCTACGTCGACGCGTACAGCCTGTTTTCCGTGAACGGCGAGTACTCCGCGTACGTGAACGACGCGAGCGGTGAGCGCGTGCGCATGCGCACCGGCGACGGCGTGCACTTCACGGTCGCGGGCGCGCAGTTCCTCGCGCAGAAGGTCTACGCGCTGCTCGACTCGCACTGGAACCTGACGACGCAGGCAGAGCGCAGCGAGCCGATCCCGTACACGATCGAACCGAAGAGCGGCACGATCGGCGGCGTGCACCTCACGAACCACTACCACTCCACGACGACGACCGCGGCAACGGTCGTGACGACCGCGGCACCGACGACGACGAAGCCGACCGCGACGACCGCGGCGCCGACCACCACCGCGCCGAAGCACACGACGACGACGACGGCTCCGAAACACGGCGGGTCCTCGACCACGACGACGCACACCTGACCGCGCGCGCCGAAGTGAAGCCATCGCGGGCCCCTCGCTAGCCTGCGCCGATGACCGACAGCTCATCTTCCGCGCGGGGTGACGCCGAGGGTGCGGTCGAGGCCGCGGCCGGGGTCGTCGCGCGCGCCGCGGGCCGGCTCGCCGAGCTCGCCGCCGACGGCACGCGCATCTCGGTGGACCGGCTCGACCAGCACCAGGTGCTGGCGTACGACCTCGCGCACGCCGCGGCGGCAACCGAGGGCAGCCGCGTGATGCTCGAGTACGCGCAGCACGGCGAGCTCGAGTCGATGCTCGCGCGCGCGTACGTGGCCGACGCGGTGAGCGACATCGCGGCGCGTCTCGTCGGACGCGAATCGGTCTGGGGCAGCGGGCTCGACGCGTTGGCGGGCGCGATGCCGTTCGTCGAAGCGCACCGCGCGCCGTCGTTCCTCGCGGAGCTCGGCGACGCGACCGCTCAGCACGGCACCGGACCGGGACACCTGTCGGACGACTTCGAGCTCGTCGCCGAGACCTTCCGCCGCTTCGCCGACGACCGCATCCGTCCGGTCGCCGAGCACGTGCACCGCACGAACGGCGACGTCCCCGAAGAGCTCATCACCGGACTCGCCGAGCTCGGCGGGTTCGGCCTGTCGGTCCCGGAGGAGTACGACGGGTTCGCGTCGGGCGGCGAGAGCGACTACCTCGGCATGGTCGTGTCGACCGAGGAGCTGTCGCGCGGGTCGCTCGGCATCGGCGGCTCGCTCATCACGCGACCGGAGATCCTCACGCGCGCGCTCGTGACCGGCGGCACGGAAGAGCAGAAGCGGCGTTGGTTGCCGCGCGTCGCGACGGGCGAGCTGATGGCCGGGATCATGGTGACCGAGCCCGACTACGGCTCCGATGTGGCGGGCGTGTCGGTCACCGCAACGCCGGTCGACGGCGGTTGGCACATCAACGGCGTGAAGACGTGGGCGACATTCGCCGGCCGCGCGAACGTCATCATGCTGCTCGCGCGCACCGACCCCGACCGCAGCAAGGGCCATCGCGGGCTGTCGGTGTTCGTCGTCGAGAAGGAGCCGGTCGCGGGTCACAGCTTCCGGTTCGAGCAGCCGCACGGCGGCGTGCTCGACGGCCGCGCGATCGACACGATCGGCTACCGCGGCATGCATTCGTTCGAGGTGTCGTTCTCGGACTGGTTCGTGCCCGCCGAGAACCTCGTCGGCGGCGAGGAGGGTCGGGGCCGCGGCTTCTACCTCCAGATGGCCGGCTTCGAGAACGGCCGTCTGCAGACCGCGGCGCGCGCGGTGGGACTCATGCAGGCCGCGTTCGAGGCGGGCATCGCGTACGCGCAGGAACGCAAGGTGTTCGGTCGCGCGGTGTTCGACTACGAGCTCACGAAGGTGAAGCTCGCGCGCATGGCCGCGCTGATCCAGGGTGGTCGTCAGTTTGCGTACGCGGTCGCGCGGCAGATGGCGAACGGCGAGGGAACGCTCGAGGCGTCGATGGTGAAGGCGTACGTGTGCCGCGCCGCGGAGTGGGTGACGCGCGAGGCGATGCAGATCCACGGCGGCATGGGCTACGCGGAGGAGTTCCCGGTGTCGCGCTACTACGTCGACGCGCGTGTGCTGTCGATCTTCGAGGGCGCCGACGAGACGCTGTGCCTGCGCGTCATCGCGCGCCGCCTCGCCGAGCAGGCGTTGGCCTCGCACTCGTAGCGCGGCGCTCGGTGGTACTGCGTTGTTCGGCTATACGCCGACAACGCAGTACCACTAGAGACCGAGAGTGCGGGTGCCGAGGCGGAAGCGGGCGGGGGCGGCGCGGCCGTCGACGAGGTCGGCGACGATCTCGCCGACGAGCGGCGCGAACTTGAAGCCGTGCCCGGAGCACGGTGAACAGACGATGACGGGCCCGACCCGGTCGAGCACGAAGTCCTCGTTCGCCGTCGACGTGTAGAGGCAGGTCGCCTCGGAGACCGCGCGCGGCTCGACGCCCGGGATCCAGTCGCGCGCGTATTCGAGCAAGCGGCGCGTCGCGTTCGCGGCGAACGCGGGCTCGTCGGCGGCGTCGGGCGTCGCGAGCGGCGGACCCGAGTGATGCTCGCCGAGCTTGATGCCTTCACCCGGCGTCTCGAGCCCGTACGCCGCGAACGGCTCGCGGTAGTGGATGAACGACGGCCACGTCGTGGTGCCATCGCGCGGCGGGAGGTGCACGTAGTGCTCGCGCGTGACCCGCAGCGGCGCGAGGCCCACCAGCCCGCCGGCCCACGCGCCCGCGGCGACGACGACACCGGCCGCGTCGAACGTGGCCGACTCGGTCTGCACGCGCGCACCGTCGGCGTGCGGTTCGATCGCGACGACGCGTTCGTGCTCACGCCACTCGACGCCATGCGCGAGCGCGGCGCCCGCGAACGCGGCGAGCGCGTCCGCGGCGCGGCAGCGGCCCGCGTCCGGCTGGAAGCAGACGTCGCCGTCGAAGCGAAGCCTGGGGAATCGCTCGGCGGCTTCGTCGGCGCGCCAGCGTTCGAACGGCAAACCCGCGCCCGCGAGCGCGTCGGCAATCGCGTCGACCGCGACCGGCGCGCCGTGGTCGACGCCACCGGTGACGTCGATGACGCGCGCGCCCGTTTCCGACTCGAGCTGGGACCAGAGCGGTCGCGCGCGCCGCGCCAGCGCGACGTACTCCGCGTCGGGATACGCGTAGCGAAAGATGCGCGAGCCACCGTGCGAGCTTCCGCGTGTGTGGCCCCGTTCGAACTGCTCGAGCACGACGACCGACCGGCCGCGAGCGGCGAGCCGCCAGGCCGCCGCCGATCCCATCACGCCGGCGCCGATGACGACGACGTCGGTGCGCGTCACCGCGTCACCTCACGACGCGCTGCGCGCCATCCCGGCCCGCTCGCCGCGACCCACGAACTTCGTGGCCATCTTGCGGCTGGCCTCGTCGATCATCTCGTCGCCGAACATCACCGCGCCGCGGCGCTCGCCCTCGGTCGTCGCCTTCTCGTACGCCTCGAGGAGATCGAACGCGTGGTCGAACTGCTCCTGCGTCGGCGTGTACACGTCGTTGATGACGCCGACCTGGTCGGGGTGCAACGACCACTTGCCGTCGTAACCGAGGATGCGCGTGCGCATGGCGTAGTCGCGCAGACCGTCGAGATCACGGATCTTGAGGTACGGACCGTCGATCACCTGGAGACCGTTCGCGCGCCCGGCCATGAGGATCTTCGAGAACACGTAGTGGAAGTGGTCGCCCGGGTACTCGGGGATCTGCACGCCGCCCGTGAGGACCGGCATCTCCGTCGACGCCGCGAAGTCGGCGGGACCGAAGATGATCGTCTCGAGTCGGTCGCTCGCGGCGCAGATCTCCTCGACGTTGATGAGGCCCTGCGCGGTCTCGATCTGCGCCTCGATGCCGATGCGGCTCTGCCGTCCGGTGACGCGCTCGATCTGCGTGAGCAGCATGTCGAGCGCCTGCACCTCGGCCGCGCACTGCACCTTCGGCAGCATGATCTCGTCGAGTCGCTCCGACGCTTCTTCGCACACGGTCACGACGTCGCGGTACGTCCACTCCGTATCCCACGCGTTCACGCGCACGCAGAGCACGGTCTCGCCCCACTCCTGCTCGTTGATCGCACGGACGACCTTGGCGCGCGCGGCTTCCTTCTCGAGCGGCGAGACGCTGTCCTCGAGATCGAGGAAGACCTGGTCGGCGCCGAGACCGGGCGCCTTGCCGAGCATCTTCTCGTTCGAGCCGGGCGTGGCGTGGCACGTACGGCGGGGCAGGTTGCGGGTGCGCTCCGACATGGGCGGAAGGGTACGGGTCGTGCCCGTCTCACTCCAACCCGGGACGGGTACGGTGCGAACGTGGCCGCTGCGACCCCGACGAACACGCTGCACGAGATCGCCGACGGGGTGCTCGTGTGGCTCCAGCCCGGCGGAGAATCCGGCGTCAGCAACGCCGGCGTCGTCATCGACGACGACGGCGTCACCGTCATCGACACGATGATGGTGCGCTCGCAGTGGGAGCCGTTCGCGGCCGCCGTGCAGGCGCTGCAGCGGCCGATCTCGCGCCTCGTGCTCACGCACGCGCACGTCGACCACGTCGGCGGCACGCGCGCGTTCCCGACACCGAAGGTGTTGGGTTCGCTGCAGACGAGCCAGCTGCTCGAGGGCGCGATGCCGATCGACGCGTACAAGTCGTTCATGCCCGCGTTCACCGACGAGTTCGACGACCTCGACGAGCTCGGCACGCGTCAGGTGACGCACCTCGTGACCGATGCCGCGCGACTCAGTGCGCGCGTCGAGGTGATCCCCGCGTCGGGTCACACGGCAGGCGATCTGCTCGTGCTCGTCGAAGACGCCGACGTGCTCTTCGCGGGCGACCTCTGCTTCTTCGGTGTGACGCCCCTCGCCTTCCAAGGTGATCCGCGCGCGTGGGCCGACGTGCTCGACGCGGTCGTCGGGCTGGCGACGACGATCGTGCCCGGGCACGGTCCGATCGGCGGCGAGCCCGAACTGCGCGCGCTCCAGGGTTATCTGCGCGCGTGCGTCGCGGCGAAGGGCGACGAGAACGCGATCCCGCCGGGCCCGTGGGACGACTGGCTCGAGCGCGATCGCGACGCGATCAACGTGCAGCGCGCCGCACTGCTCGCGCGCGGCGAGGACGTCATGCCGCCCGCGATGCTCAAGGCAATAGGGCTGCTCTGAGCCTGATGGTCGCGCTCGCTGTGCCCGCCGCTCCTGACGCCTCAGGTTTCGAGTCGGGCGGCGCCGCAGAGCGGCTTGCCCGCCGTGGCGGGGCCCGCGCTAGAGATTCGCTCTGAAGAACGCCTTCGTGCGGGCGTACGCCTGCTGCGTCGCTTCGGGCGCGTAGACCTCGGGACGCTGGTGGTTCGTGAACGCGTGCTCCGTACCGGGATACGTGAAGATCTCGACCTGCTTGCCGAGCGCGCGCAACTCGTCGGCGAACTGCGCGACCGCGTCGGGTGACGCGTAGTCGTCGTTCTCCGCGTAGTGGCCTTGCACCGGACCCGCCAGCTTCGACCATTCGGGAGTCGTCGCAGGAAAGCCGATGATCCCGTAGTACGGCGCGCACGCGCGCACCTTCTCCGGACGCAGCGTCGCGAGCCACAGCGCGAGCGCGCCGCCCGCGCAGAAGCCCATCACCGCGACACCGTCACTCGACACCGCGTCGTGCGCGGCAAGCACGTCGACCGCACCGACCATGTCCTTCGCGGCCTGCTCGAGATTCAGACCCATGAGGATCTTGCCGGCCTCGTCCGGTTCCTTCGTGACGACGCCGTGGTACAGGTCGGGTGCGAGGGTGACGAAGCCATCGGCCGCCCACGAGTCGCACGTCTCGCGGATCTGGTCGTTCAGGCCCCACCACTCCTGGATGATGACGACCCCGGGGCCGGAACCCGACTCCGGGATCGCGAGGTAACCCTGCGCGGTGCCGCCGTTGCTCCGGAAATCGATCATCTGGCCCATGAATCGGAGATTACCGGTCGGGCTCGCAAGCTTCGCCCCCATCGACGCCTCACGTAGCCGGTGCCGGCGGCCCGCACAGCGACCCGCCGGTTCTGGTCGGAACCGATGACCGCGCTCGCCTCCAGGTAGTTTCTCCGCCCGTGGCGAACAATCCCGATCCCTCGCTCCAGCTGACGAGCATCGCCGGTGTCACGCGCACGCTCGACGACTGGGCGACCGTGTTCAACCTCGCGATCGTGCTGCTGCCGCCACGACCCGAAGCCGCCGCGTGGGTGCCGGTCATCGATCGCATCTACGCGACCTTCGGCGATTCGGATGTGCGCACGACGGTGTGCGTGTCGGCGAACGAATCGATCGCGCGCCGCATCCTCGGTGACGCGGCCGATCGTTGGCTCACGTTCTGCGACCCCGACGGCGCGCTCGCGTCGTCACTCGCACTCGAACGACTTCCCGCGTTCGTGCATCTGCGACAGGACACGTCACTCGTGAACGTCGCGCAAGGTTGGAGTCCGAGCGAGTGGCAACGCGTCGCCGACGCGCTCGCGAAGAAAGAGCACTGGACGAGCCCGCAGATCGCGGCTGCCGGTAATCCGCGTCCAACTCCGGGTTGGGCGCTGAGCGCTTGAGCTTCGCAATATCGTCGACGCGGCGTTGCGTGATGAACGCGCGCTCATCTGGACACACATGATGTTCGAATGCGCGGCGCCCCAGGTCAGAGGCGAACTTCTCGCGATCGGCCCTTCAGTTCTCGATGTTCGTGCCGACAACTGCTAGGTTCCGCCAACGGGCCGAAGGACTGCGGTTGCGCAGCCACTGAGGCCCGTGTCTATTATTGAGGAAGATGTTGCGAACGGAACCGGCAATCCGCCACAACGTCGCCGCCCGCAAGCGCCCTCGGGGCCTCGGTCGGCTCAGTGTGCTTCTCGCGGTCGCGCTTCTCGGCGGCATGATCGCGCCGTTCGCGAACAGTGCGTTCGCGACCAGCCCGCTCGATCAGAAGCGCGCCGAAGCGTCGCACCTCGCGAACGAGATCGACGCGAACAACAACCGCATCGACGTGCTCGACGAGCAGTACAACGCGTCGGTGTTGAAGGTCGCGCAGCTGAACAAGCAGATCGCTACGGCGAAGGCGAGCTTGAAGACCGCGCAGCGGCACACCGATCACCTGCGTGACCAAGTGCGCTCGCGCGCCGCCGACCTCTACATGAGCTCGCGTTCCGGAACGCTCTTCCCGCAGCTCGACGCGAAGAACGCGCAGCAGGTCGCCTCGCGCACGACCTACACCGCCGCCGCGGCTTCGCACGACAGCACGTTGCTCTCGAGCCTGCGCACCGCGACCGCGCAGTTCAACTCGAAGCAGAAGTCGCTCACCGAAGCGCGCGACAAGGCGGCGACCGCGAGTCATCGACTCTCGAGCACGCGTGACGCGATCCAGTCGGCGAACTCGAAGGCACAGAACCTGCTCACGCAGGTGAAGGGTCAGATCGGCACGCTCGTCAAGCAGCAGCAGGAAGCCGAGGCCGCGGCGGCACGGGCCGCGGCACGCGCCCGGCTCGAGCACGAGGCCGAGCTCCAGCGCGAGCGGTCGTCCGGCGGTTCGTCCGGGCACTACGAGGCGCCGCCGACGAACCTGCCGCCGCCGAGCGGCCGGGCCGCCACCGCGGTGTCGGTCGCCGAAGCCCAGGTCGGCAAGCCGTACCGCTACGCCGCCGCGGGACCTTCGGAGTTCGACTGCTCCGGGCTCGTGATGTACGCCTGGGCCCACGCCGGCGTGTCGATGGTCCACTCGTCGGCCGGTCAGTACACCGAGTTCCCGCACGTGCCGATCAGCCAACTGGCGCCGGGCGACCTGGTGTTCTTCGGGAGTCCGATCCACCACGTCGGCATGTACGTGGGCAGGGGCACGATGGTCGAGGCACCGCATACCGGTGCGTTCGTGAAGTACTCGAGCATCTACCGCGACGATTACACCGGCGCCGCACGTCCCTGACGTCGAGCGCGAGCGAGGTTCGCTTCGGCGCGCCGTAGGCTCGGCCCGATGACCGCGACCGAACGTTCGCCGGCACGCCCGCCGGCACCGGTCCGCCTCACGCGCTTCTCGCACGGCGCGGGCTGCGGCTGCAAGCTCTCGCCCGCGGACCTGCGCACGGTGCTCGGTCTCGTTCGCACGCCGCCCGCCGCGGACACGGATCTGCTCGTCGGCTTCGAGACCGCAGACGACGCCGCCGTCTACCGCTTGCGCGACGACCTCGCGGTCGTCGTCACCACCGACTTCTTCACGCCGATCGTCGACGACCCGTTCGAATGGGGCCGCATCGCCGCGACGAACGCGCTCTCCGACGTCTACGCGATGGGCGGCACACCGACACTCGCGCTCAACCTCGTCGCGTGGCCGCGTGAGGGTCTCGACTTCGCGTTGCTCGCGCGCGTGCTCGACGGCGGCGCGACCGCGGCAACCGACGCCGGTTGCGTGATCGCGGGGGGCCATTCGATCGACGACGCGGAACCGAAGTACGGGCTCGCGGTCGTCGGCACCGTCCATCCGGACGCGATCCTCACGAACCGCGCCGCGCGCGCCGGCGACGCGCTCGTGCTCACGAAGCCGATCGGACTCGGCGTGCTCGCGACCGCGCTGAAGCGCGACGGCGCAACCGAAGCCCATCTCCGCGATGCGATCACGGTGATGACGACGTTGAACGCCGGCGCGCGCGACGCCGCGCTCGAGGTCGGCGTGCACGCGGCCACCGACGTGACCGGCTTCGGTCTCGCCGGTCACCTGCTCGAGCTCGTGCGCGGGTCGGGCGTCGGCGCCGAGATCGATGCGACGGCGGTGCCGGTGATCGACGGCGTGCGCGAGCTCCTCGCCGCCGGCATGGTCGCGGGGGGAACGCAACGCAACCACGCGTTCGTCGACGACGCGGTCGACTGGGGTGCACTGTCGCTCGACGAGCAGTACCTGCTGGCCGACGCGCAGACGTCGGGCGGGTTGCTGCTGTCGGTCGCACCCGAGCGCGCCGACGCGCTCGTCGCCGCGCTGCGCGCACGCGCGACGCCGGCCGCCGCGATCATCGGGCACACGACCGCGGCGCACGCGGGCACGATCTGCGTCCGTTGAGCGCTCTCCCAACCGACCGCGCGGCCCGCACTTTGCGACCGTGAGTGCCCTGAAGGGATACGGAAGGTCGCAAGGTGGCGCGCGCGGCGAGCGCGGTCGAGGAGCGCGTCGGCGGTGCGGACCAACTCGTCAACCGATGTCGTCGGGGGTGTTGCCGAGGAGATAGCGCGGGCCGGTGCCGAGCGCCGCGGCCGCGTCGTCGCGGTTGTAGAGCGCGCACTCCTTGAGCGAGAGGCAGCCGCAGCCGATGCACGAGTCGAGGTCGTCGCGCAGTCGCTGTAACACCGCGATCTGCTCGTCGAGCTGCGGCCGCCAGGCACGCGAGAGCCGCGCCCAGTCGGACTTCGTCGGCGTGCGGCCCGCAGGAAGCTGGTCGAGCGCGGCCCGGATCTCGTCGAGCGTGAGCCCGACGCGCTGCGCGACCCGCACGAAGGCGATGCGCCGCAGCACGTCGCGGTGGAACCGGCGCTGACCGCCGTCGCTGCGGCGTGCGGCGATCAGCGCCTCCTGCTCGTAGAAGCGGATCGCCGAGACCGCGACACCGGTGCGGTCGGCGACCTCGCCGATGGAGAGCTCGTCGGAGGTCATCTCGTGACCCTACGGCCGCGAGGCCTTGACCTCAAGTGAGCTTGAGCATTTAGGGTGCGACCCATGCCGACGCCGCAGACTGTGACCACGGCCGCCGACCTATCGGGAATCACACCCGACGCCGTGCACCGCGAGTACCGCGACCGCGGGATCGCGGAATGGGACGACCACCAGCTCGTCGCCGCCGCCGGCCGCGTGCTCGCCGTGCCGCGCGCCGCACCCGCGGACTCCTTCGTCCTGCACGCGCCGCTCGAGTTGATCGGGCGCGCCGCATTGCTGCCGCACGTCGCGCCCGGCGCACGCGAGCAGGCGCGTGCCCGCATCGTGCAGTTGGGCGCGGCGTACGAGGCCGCGGGCGAACCCGTCGCCGACCCGGCGTCGATCTCGGTGCGCCCGCTCGCCACGCTCGCCGCCGATCTCGTCGCCGCGATCGGCGCGGGCGACCTCGATGCGGTCGACCGGTTCGCAACCCAGCTCGGCGTGCAGGCGAAACCGCACGACCTCGGGCGCCTGCTCGGCGAGGCGCTGACGCCGGCGCTCGGCGCGGCGGGGCACGCGCCGATCCTCCTGCATCACTTCCCGCGCGTCGCGCTCGCGAGCGGCGTGACCGTCGAGGTCGTGCGGGGCCCGGCCCGCGAGATCGCGCGCCACCCCGACTGGCGCATCACGTGGCACGACGCGACGGAAGCCGCGAGTGACAGACCCGCCTTGCTCGACGCGCTCGTGCAGACGCCGTCGCTCGGCCTGCCCGGGAACGACTTCATCTACCCGCTCATGCACCAGGTCGAGGAAGCCGGCGTCGCCGCGTCGCTGCTCACCCACGCGGTCGACTCGCCGATCGACGTCGCGTGGGCGCGGCGCGACATCGCGCGCGTCGCCGCGTGGTCGATGCTGCAAGAACCGTCGACCTACGCGCCCTACGGGTGGACCCACTGCCTCACGATGGCGCAGGCCGTGATGGGACTCGCGGGCGGTGCCGTCGCGGCGCGCACGGCCGTCGCGGTCGCGGGCACGTTCGTCGCGGGCTTCCGCGCCGGGCTCGGTGCCGTGACCCTCGATCCCGAGTGGCGACCGCCGCGCCCGTCGACGCGCACGCTCGCCGACGCGATCGAGACCGGGCCCTCGCAAGCCGCTGCGTACGTGTGGCATTCGTCGGAGGACGCGCGGGCGGCGATCACGAGCGAGCTCGTCACGCGCGCCGCGGTGCACCACGACGCACACCTCGTGAAGTACACGCACGCGTGCCTCGATGCCGCGGCCGACGAGCCCGCGGCGCGCCGCCTCTACCTCGCCGCGGCCGCCTACCTGTCGGCCTGGTGGGCGCGGCAATCCGACGACGGCTTTTTCGGCGGGTGGCAACGGGTCCCGCATCAGCGCGCGAGCGGAGCGAGCGGCGCGACCTCGGTCGGCGGCTGACGCGTCAGCAGCGGCGAGCGGAGCGAACGCGACCGGCGGTCACGGAATGACGAGCATGCCGAGCTCGGCTTCGAGCTGCTGACGGGACTTCAGGCCGAGCGACGAGCGCTCGAGCCGGCCGTTCCGGAACAGCCCGATCAGCGGGATGCTCTGCACGTCGTACTGCTGCGCGAGCGCGGGCTCCTCGTCGATGTTGACCTTCACGACCTTGTAGGAGCCGTCGCGCATACGCGCGATCTGCTCGACGATCGGCGACACCTGCCGGCACGGTCCGCACCACGGCGCCCAGAAGTCGACGATCACGGGCTGCGACGACTCGAGCACCTCGCGCGGGAACGTGGCGGTCGTGACCGACGGCACCGCCTCGACCGGGTCGTCGGGAACCGGCTCGTCGGGCCGCTCCCCCGCCGCGACACCCTCCATCCACGTGCGCGCGTCGCGCAGCTCCTCGAGCGCGACCTGATGCTCCATCGGGTACTCGCGGAACACGACGGGTACAGCGGCGCCCCGCAGCGCGCGCGCGAGCGCGCGCGACTGCTTCACGGGGATCATCGGGTCGTGCGTGCCGTGCGCGACGAACACGGGGGTCGACGCGGCTGCGGCGTCGTCGATCTCCAACCCGTCGAGCGCGGGGAGCAACGGGCTCATCGCGAGCGCACCCGCAGGATGCGCAGACGCGCCCGCGCGCAGCGCGAGCGCGATCGCGAGCCCGCCGCCCTGGGAGAAACCGCCGACGATCGCCTCCGAACGCGCGAAGTCGTGCTCCGCGCAGCTTGCATCGAGCAGCTCGTCGAGCGAGTCGAGCACATCGTCGAACGCGGCCGCGTTCGGCGGCGCCGACATGTCGTACCAGGAGAAGCCGGGCGCGCCCGGCGCCGCCAGCGGGCCGCGCGGCATGACCGCGACGAACTCGCCGTCCGGGTCGAGATACGTGAGGAGCCCACCGAGGTCGCGCTCGTCGGCGCCGTAGCCGTGGATCAGCAACAGCACCCGCCGGGCGCCCGAACCGGCGATCACATTGGTCACGAGCGACATGCGCGAGCCTCCTGGAACGACCTCCCGCTCACGCTACCGGCTCGCGATGGGCCCGAAATCACGGGGCGGCGGGCGCCGCGCCGGTCAGTCGACCGAGACCGTGAACGGTCCGGCGTCGTCGCTCGCGGCACCGAACAGGCCGGCCGAGTTCGCGGCGCGCACCGAGTACGTGAACGAGGTGGTCCCGGTGGGTGGGGTACCGCTCAGCGCGCCGGTGCCGGGATCGATCGTGAGCCAACTCGGCGCGGTGTCGAGCGAGTACGTGGGCGCGGGATCGCCGGCGGCGTGGAAGTGATAGCCGTAGTGCGCGCCGACCGACGCGGTGAGCGGAGGGTCGGCATGCTTGAAGTTCGGCACCCACCCGGTCGCGATGACCGGTCCGTGGTCGATCGCCGAGCCGCACTCGTTGGCGGTCACCGCGTCGAACTGATACTGCGTGTGCGCGACGAGGTGACGGAACGTCGCGCGCGATCCGCTCTCGGTCGGTCCGCCGACGAGCGTGATGGCGACCTTGATGTGGCCGGTCTCCAACGGCGGCTTCGTCATCACGGACCACGCGACCGCCACCTTGATCGCGTGCTGGTGCACCTGATCTTCGATGTAGGCGTTGCTGAACGACTGCGGGCCCGGGCGTTGCGCGACGTCGACCTGCACGGTCGCGGGCGCCGACGTGCCCGCCGCGGTGACGGTCGAGATCTCGAATTGGTTGTTGCCGACCTGCGCGTCGAAGGGCAGGCTCGTGGGAGCGGCCGGAAGGTCGAGCGTGCGGCTGAACGGCGGGTCGGTCATGCCGTTGACGAACCAGTGCACGTGGTACCCGGTGACCGGATCGCCGCCGGTGTCGGCGGGGGCATCCCAGCGCAACGTGTCGCGGTCACCCGTGCACGAGTGCCGCGGATGCGGAACCGTGACCTGCAGGTTCGTCGGCGGAGGCGGGGCCGTCGCCGCCGAGCTCGCCGCCATCGGCAGCAACATTCCGGTGGCCATCGCGACAGCCGCGCTCACGAGCACGAAAGGCTTGCGCATCGCACGCACGTCCCCACTCCTCTCGCCAACCGACGCGCGTTCCGCGCGTCCGGGGCATCATGCCCCACGCGTCACGATGGGGCGAGCGCGGCACCGAAGGCGGCCGCGACGGCGTGACCCTGCGCGACCGTGATCTTCGAGCTCGGACCGATCGTGGGTGTCGACGCGAGCGCGGACGCGACGTCGGCCACGGTCGCACCATTCGCGCGCGCGACGTTCGTGACCGCGGCATTGAATGCGACGGCGCAGGGGACGCCGTCCGGAAGGTTGCCGACGGCCACGCGCGCACCCGAGTCGCGCAGCGGCTTCACGAGCGCGGTGAGTTGCGGCGTGAACATCGTCGCGGTCGTGTCGGTCGTGCAATCGCCGCGGGTGGGCCCGAGCCAGATCGCCGCGGCCTTCGCGTGCTGTTCGAGCGCAACCGGAAGCTGGAGCGTGACGGCGTCGTCGATCGGCAACGGATCGTCGGACAGATTGATGAGCACGGTCGAGAACGGGAACGAATCGCGGAACACCACCTGCGGCCAGGCGTCGCGAAGGTTGTCGGCGAGACCGGAACCGAGGCCGGCGGTCGAGCCGAACGCGACGAACACCTCCTGCGCGGCCGTGGCGGTCGTGGGCGCGGCGAGGCCGCCGCTCGACGACGCGTGCGAGCAGGCCGCGAGCGCGACCGCGACCGTGAGCACGACCGCGAGCGCCGCCGGCGCGCGACGCGTCACCGGTCGCCCATCGCCTGGCGCGCGGGCAGCTGCGCGGCGCGCTGCGCGGGAACGGTGCCGGCGATGAGCGCGATCGCGGTCGCGCCGACCACGCCGCCGACGAGGATCACGGTCGGCACTCCGAGGGTGACGCCCGCGAGGCCCTCCTTCGCGAGATAGCCGTTCACCACGCCCGCGAGGGCGCGCGCGGTCAGCCACCCGGCGACCGTGCCGATGACGCCGCCGATGCAGCCCAGCGTCGCGGCCTCGAGGAGGAAGATCCGGCGAACGTCGCGATCGCGCGCGCCGATCGCCTTCAGCACGCCGATCTCCCGGCGCCGCTCGCGCACCGCCGCGAGCATCGCGTTCGCGATCCCGAGCGCGGCGATCACGAGACCGATGAGGCCGATGCCGGCGAGCACGATCTCGACGACGTGCACGTAATGCTGCACCGACTCGATCAGCGTCTCGGGCGCGCTGGTCGAGAACCCGACGTTGGTGATCTCCGCGCGCACCGACCCGACGTGGCCCAGCGAGCTCGCGATGACGAACAGCGCGGAGTAGGGCGACGCGTTACCGCCGAAGATCGCCGCGCTCGGACCGGTCAGGGTCCAGCGGCGCGCCGCCTGCGCGACCGCGATCGGGACGACGAACTGCCCGCCGCTGAGCTCCTGCGCCGCGACGCCGACGATCTCCATCCGCGTCCAGCGGGCACGCAGGCTCGAGTGGCGCAGCGTCGCGCCGCCGGACTCGTCGAAGAAGCGCGGCGCGCCGAACTGGAGGTGGAGGCCGAGGAGGCTCGGCGCGTCGGCCTTCGAGAGACCGAACCGGGCGAGGAACCCGTCGGTCACGGCGACCTCGGTCGTCGAGCCCGGCGCGGGGAGGCGCCCGGCCTCGAGCGCGACCGGAACGTCGTTCGTACGCGCGAGATCGACACCGATGAGCTCGTCGCTGATCAGCGACGAGCCGCCCGAGGCGGTGCCCGCGCGCCGACGCGCCCCGGCCCGCCGGCGTGACGTCGTCGTGCGCTTCGGCGCCGGCAGGTTCGTGGGCCGGAGCACCTGGATCGGTGTGACGACGACCGGCACGACCGCGCGCACGTCGGGCAGCCCGGCGATGCGGTGGCGCGCGGCGTCGTCGATCGCGCGCGGCCTCCCCGTCGGCGGATCGTCGGAGTCGAGCGACCCGGGGTCGGGCGCCGCCGCGTCGACGCGGATGCCGGTGAGCGGACCGCCGCGACTCACGTCGTCGAGCACCCGCGTGCGCGCGGCGCTGCCCGCGATGAGCAACGACGAGAGCAGCGCGGCCGCGAGCGCGACCGCGAGCACGGTCAACACCGCGCGGCCGAGCCGGCGCGTGACGCTGCGCGCTGCTATAGCGATCGCGTCCCGATAGCTCACTGCAGGCGACCCTGATCGAGCCGCAGCACGCGATCGGCGCGTGCGGCGACCGACGCGTTGTGCGTGACCACCACGAGCGTGCACGCGTGATCGTCGGGCAGCGCCGTGAGCAGATCGAGCACGCGCGCCGCGGAATCGTCGTCGAGGTTGCCCGTCGGCTCGTCGGCGAGCACCAACCGGGGCCGGTTCGCGAGCGCGCGTGCGATCGCGACGCGCTGGCTCTCGCCCCCGCTGAGCGCGACCGGCCGATGATTCGCGCGGTCGGCGAGCCCGACCGAGTCGAGCAGCTCGCGCGCCCGACGCGTCCGGCTCGCGCCGCGGACCGCGGCGAACGTCAGCGCGAGCTCGATGTTCTCGAGCGCGGTGAGCGAACCGAGCAGGCCGAAGTCCTGGAAGACGAAGCCGACGGTCGTGCGGCGGTAGTCGGCGAGCGCGTTGCCGGTGAGCGACGCGAGGTCGGTCTCTCCCACGCGGACCGAGCCCGACTGCAACCGTTCGAGCCCGCCGAGGATCGAGAGCAGCGTCGTCTTCCCGGAGCCCGAGCGACCGGTGACCGCGATCAACTCCCCCGCGTCGACCGACCAGTCGAGGTCGTCGAGCACGCGCAGCGGCTGACCGTCGAGGCGGTACTCGTGACGCAGGCCGCGCACCTCGATCCCGACCGCGTCCGGGCGCGAACCGTCGGCGCGCGGAGGATCGGACACGGTTCGGACCACCGTCGCGACCGTACCCGTCGCCCTGCGACGCCCGACATCGGGGTCTCAGGGCAGTCACACCCTGTTACATCAGCACCTTCATGTGCTCGACGACGCGGCGGCCGAGGCCCGCGTCGCCCTCGATGCGTACTGCGGTCGCGACGGCGTCGAGCTCGCCGCGTCCGCCGATGAGGCGCACGAACGTGTCGGGATCCATGTGCAGCGTGACGTCGACGCCGCTCGCGACGGGATCGGGCACCGGGTCGATCGCCTCCGCGCGGCTCTCGTGCATCGCGAGCGCGGTGGCGAACCCGCCGGGACCTTCGACGACGAATGCGACGCGCGTACCGTCGGGCGGCCGCAGCCGCGCGCCGACGATCATCCCCAACGTGGCGCGCATGCGATCGAGCGAGAGCTTCGCGGCCGGCGCCTCGAAGTCGGCGGGCGTGCCGAGCGCGCGTCGCATGTCGAGCTCGTGCACGAACGAATCGAGGACGCGGAACGGGATGAGGTCGCGCACCTGACCGTCGCCGACCGGCGTCCACGACGGCGCCGCCCAGTCGGTGTCGGTGTACGAGCGCAGCTGGTTCAAGCGGGAGGTCGCGATCACGCGGAACTCGTGCAGCACCTCGGAACCGGTCCAGCCGCGGAACGACTCGACCCACACCTCGTTCGAACGGCCCAGCTCGTTCTTCACATGGCGAAGGCCGGCGGGCAGCTCGACCTTCGGTTCGGGCAGCCCGATGATCACCGACTCGATACCGATGATGTGCGCGAGGTTGTCCTGCACGGTCCAGCCGGGACAGTCGGTCGGCAGCTTCCACTGCGCCTCGTCGAGCGTGTCGCCGAGCTGCTGCATCGACGCCCACACGCTCGACAGCGCGACGAGCACGTCTGCTTCGCCGCTCATTGCGGCAGCCTCCACTTCGCCGTCATGTGGTTGGACAGGTCCCCGATGAGATCGGGGTGGATGATGCGCTCGGTGAACCACCATGCGCCGTCGATCACCGCGAACGTGTCGCGGTACTGGCCCGCGATGATCGGTTGCAGCGCGACGTCGGGCACCTTCTGGATCACCGTGAAATAGCTGCGCGCGGCCGCCGTCTGCGCGTCCTCGTCGACCGTGATCGTGACGTTGGTGATGCAGTGCATCGTGCACGGCGTGCCGTTGTCGTAGATGATCACGCCGTTGTAGTTGCGACGGGCCTCGGCCGCGCCGCGCCGGCGCTCGGGCCGGATCGACGAGCCGAGCTCGGCGTGCTCGAACAGCGCGGCGAGCCCGTCGAGATCGCCCGCGTCGATACGGAACGCGTACTCGTGGATCAGCGCGCGGATCGCGGCTTCCGGGGAAGCGCTCATGGTCGCATGCTCTCTCCGCTCGGCGCGAGGCTCCGCCGTGGTTCTCGCGCTGAGCGCGCACCTGCTCCGCGACTCACCGGCACACCTGGCCACCGTCGACGAGCATCGAGTCGCCGCTCACGAACGACGCCGCGTCGGAGCACAGCCACACCGCGGCTTCCGCGACCTGTTCGGGTCGTCCGAGGTCACCGGTCGGCGACGAACGGCGCAGGAACTTCTCCATCTGCGGGTTCTCCTCCATGAACGTGCGCAGCATCGGCGTGTCGGTCGAGCCGGGCAGGATCGCGTTCACGCGGATCCCGTTGCGCGCGTACTCGGTCGCCGCGGCCTTCGTGAGCCCGAGGACACCGTGCTTCGCGGCCGTATACGCAGGCTGGCCGGGCGCGACGACGACCCCCGCCCCCGACGACGTGTTGACGATCGCGCCGCCGGCGCCCTGCGCGAGCATCTGCCGCAGCTCGGCCTGCAAGCACCAGAACACGCCGCTCAAGTTGATCGCGATCACGCGTTGCCAGTCGTCGACGGAGACGTCGGCGAACGCGTGGAAACCCGCGCCGATACCCGCGTTGTTGAACGCGCAGTCGAGCCGGCCGTACGTCGACACCGCGGCCGCGACCATGGCGTCGACGGACGCGGGGTCGGCGACGTCGACCTCGTGCTCGGTCGCGGTCCCGCCCGCGGCGCGGATCGTCGCGACCGTGACCGACGCGCCGTCGACGTTGCGATCCGCGGCGACGACACGCGCGCCCCGGCTCGCGAAGATCTCGGCCGCGGCCGCGCCGATGCCACCGGCCGCACCGGTGACGAGCACCACCTTGCCCTCGAAATCACCTGCACTCATTCGGCTCCATCCTCCGGCGCGCGCCTGGCCACTCATTCGGCTCCATCCTCCGGCGCTCGATCCGGAGATCTACGCCGTGCTCCCGTGGCGTGACCGCGCCTTCGGCCTGCGCCCGGTCACTCATCTACAGCTCCAGGACGGTTCGCAGGCCGCGCGCGGCGCGGAGGTCGTCGAAGGCGGCGTTGACCTCGGTGATCGGCCGGCGCTTCGTGATCATGCCTTCGAGGTCGAGGAGCCCGGCGCGCCACAGCGCGAGCAGCCGCGGGATCTCGCGCGGCGAGTTGCTGCTGCCGAGGAACGAGCCGACGATCCGCCGCTCGGACGCCATGAAGACGACCGCAGGATCGATGCTCACGGCCTCTTCGAGCGGGCCGGCGCCGACGAGCACGGCGGTGCCGCCCGGTCGCGTCGCCCATATCGCGGCCTGCCCGAGCGCGCCCCGCCCGACCGCCTCGAACGCGAAGTCGGCACCGATGCCCGTGAGCTCGTGCGTGCGCGCCACGACGTCGTCGTTCGTCGGGTCGATCGCGTCCGTCGCGCCGAAGCGCGCCGCCGAGTCGCGGCGTTCGCTCACCGGATCGCTCACGATGATCCGCGTCGCGCCCGCGATGCGCGCACCCTGCACGATCGAGATGCCGACACCGCCGAGCCCGATGACGAGCACGGTGTCGCCGGGCTCGACCTTCGCGGTGTTGAACACCGCACCGACTCCCGTCTGCACCGCGCAGCCGATCACGCAGGCGACGTCGAGCGGCGTGTCGTCGTCGATCTTGATCGCGCCCGACTCCTGCGTGACGACGAGCTCGCCGAACCCGCCGACGCCGAGGCCGCGGAAGACGGTCGCGCCACCGCGCGAGAGACGCGTGCTGCCGTCGTTGAACATGCTCGTGAACACCGCGGTGCTGTTCACGCAGATGCTGAACTGTCCGCGCAGGCAGAACGGGCAGTGACCGCACGGAGGCGCGGGCGTGAGCACGACGCGGTCACCGGGCTTCACCGTGGTGACGCCGGGCCCGATCTCTTCGACGGTTCCGGCGGCTTCGTGTCCGAGCACGAGCGGCAGGGGTGGCGGAAACGTGCCGTCGACGTTCGACAGGTCGGAGTGACACACCCCGCAGTGCGAGACACGCACGAGGACCTCGCCGGCGCGCGGCGGCTCGATCTCGACGTCGTCGACGACCTCGAGCGGCTCCTTCACCGCGGTGAGCAACGCCGCGCGCATGCTGCCTCCTCTACTCGTCGCCCTTGACGGTGACGACGGCCACCGCACGGATATCGCGCGACGACTCGCCGATGCGGATCTCGAACTCGCCCGGCTCGACGTGCCAGTCGTGCCGGTCGGGATCCCAGTACGCGAACGCGCGCCGGTCGAGACCGAACGTCACCGTCGCGCTCTGACCCGGACCGAGCGCGACCTTCGCGAACGCACGCAGCTCCTGCTCGGGCCGCGCGACGGTCGCTTCCACGTCGTGCACGTAGAGCTGGAGCACGTCGGTTCCCGAACGCGTGCCGGTGTTCGTGATCGGCACGCGCAGCTCGACCAACGTGTCAGTACCCGACGCGGCCGCGCTCGCGGCGACCTCGGTGCGGTCGGCTTCGAGCGCGCCGAGCTCGAAGGTTGTGTACGACAACCCGTGGCCGAAGGGGAAACGGGGCTCGATGCGCCGCCGGTCGTACCAGCGGTACCCGAGGTACACGCTCTCGCCGTACACGACATGACCGCGTTCGCCGGGGTAGCTCGTGAACGCGGGTGTGTCCTCGATCGCGCGCGGGATGGTGGTCGGCAACCGGCCGCCGGGATCGGCGTCGCCGAACAGCACGGCCGCGAGCGCGGGCCCGCCTTCCTGACCGGGGAACCACAGCTGTGCGATCGCCGCGACGTCGTCGGCCCAGTCCATGCCGACCGGCGAGCCTGCGTTCACGACGACGACCGTCCGCGGGTTCACGGCCGCGACCGCGGCGACGAGCTCGTCCTGCAGACCGGGCAGCGTCATGTCGCGGCGGTCGTGGCCTTCGCTCTCCCACTCGGCCGACGTGCCGACGACGACGATCGCGGTGTCGGCGCGGCGCGCCAGCGCGACCGCGCGCTCGAACTGGTCGTCGGGGCGCGGCGGCTCGCACCCGATCGCGAGGCCGCCGAGACCGGGTAGGCCGGGGTTGGCGTACTCGACGACGATCGCGTGCTCGGAACCCGCGTCGAGCCACACGTCGGCGCCGACCTCGGTGCTCCCGAGCCCGAAGAACGAATCACTGCCACCGGGCGTCGGCGAGGTGTTGTCGACGACGACCGTGCCGTCGACGAGCAGCCGGCTGCGACCCGCGCTCACGAGCGAGAAACGCCACGCGCCGGTCTCCTCCGCGACGAACGTGCCCGTGACGCGCGCCGAGAACTCGCCGGGCACGCTCGCTTCCCACGGTCCGAGCCACACGAACCACGCGCGCGTCGTGTCCTCGGCGAACACCGGCGCGCCCGCGTGCTCAGTACCTGCGAAGTACTCGACGTGCAGCGCGCCTTCGGCGAGGCGCCGGCCCTCGAGCGGAGGCGTGCGGCGATGACTCACGCATCCCCGCTCGAACCGGACGTCGACGTCGTCGCCCGCGCGGTCGCGAATCGCCTGCAGCGGCGTGCGCACCTCGTGCGTCGTGACCGCCGCGCTCCCGCCGCCTTCGAGTGCGGGGATGTCGGCGTTCGGACCGATCACGGCGAGCGTGCGCAACTCCGGCGCGCCGAGGAGCGGCAGCACGTCGGCGTCGGACTTCAGGAGCACGATCGACCCGATCGCCGCGTCGCGCGCGAGCGCGCGGTGCTCGGGGCGGTCGATCGACTGCTCGTCGTGCGGCTCCCGGTCGAAGAGCCCGGTGCGCTCGGCGAGCGTGAGCATGCGCCAGACCTTCGCGTCGACGACCGCTTCGTCGACCTCCCCCGCGCCGACGGCCTCCGCGAGCTTCGAACCGAACCACTGCGGCGGACCGGGCATCTCGAGATCCAGACCCGCGCGCGCCGCGGGAGCCGTGCTGTGCGTGCCGAACCAGTCCGACATCACGAGGCCGTCGAAACCCCACTCGCCGCGCAGCACGTCGGTGATGAGCATCTCGTTCTCGCTGCAGTACGTGCCGTACAGCCGGTTGTACGCGGTCATGATCGACCACGTTCCGGCCTCGACGACCGCGGCCTCGAACGGCACGAGACACAGCTCGCGCAGCGTGCGCTCGTCGGGCTCCGAAGAGATCGTCATGCGCTCGTATTCCGTGTCGTTCGCGGTGAAGTGCTTCACGCACGCCGACACGCCGGTGTCCTGGATGCCGGTGACGAACGCGACCGCGAGGCGCGCGCTGAGGTGCGGATCCTCCGAGTAGCACTCGAAGTTGCGGCCGCCGATCGGCGTGCGGTGCAGGTTGACGGTGGGCGCGAGCACCACGTGCACACCGCGGTCGCGCGCTTCGGAACCCAACGCCGCGCCGACGCGTTCGAGGATCGCGGGATCCCACGTCGCGCCGAGCGCGCTGCCGCACGGGAACAACGCCGACGCGCGTCCCGTCCAGCGCTCGCCGCGCACGCCACTCGGACCGTCGCTCACCTTGAGCGCGGGGATGTCGAGGCGATCGATCGCGGGAAGGTGCCAGAGGTCGGTGCCGGCGACGAGCGCGCACTTCTCGGCGAGCGTCAGGTTCGCCACCAGAGTGTCGATCCGCTCGCTCACGACGTCCTCTCGGCTCCTCGGTCCCGCCTTGCTACCAGCGCGGAGCGGCTCGGCGCCACCGGTCGGGAGGGTCGGTAGTGTGCCCCGCGTGAACGGGGACCGACGGTGAGAGCGGGATGATCCGGACCGAGCGCCGCGGCGCCGTGGTGATCGTCACGATCGCCAATCCGCCGGTGAACGCGCTGCCGGTCGCCGGTTGGTTCATGCTCGCCGACGCGATCCGCAGCGCGGGCCGCGACGACGAGACGAACGTGGTGATCGTCGCGGCCGAGGGCCGCGGCTTCCAGGCCGGTGTCGACATCAAGGAGCTCGCCGCCGACCCGACGCACCGCAGCCTCATCGGCGTCAACCGTGGCTGCGCCGAGACCTTCGCCGCGGTCTACGACTGCCCGGTCCCGGTGATCGCGGCCGTCAACGGCTTCTGCCTCGGCGGCGGCATCGGCATCGCGGGCAACGCCGACATCCTCATCGCGTCCGACGACGCGACGTTCGGCGTCCCCGAGGTCGACCGCGGCGCGCTCGGCACCGCAACGCACCTCGCGCGCCTCGTACCGCAGCACAAGGTGCGCGCGATGTTCTTCACCGGTCAGATGGTGACGGCCGCCGACCTGCTCGCCTTCGGAACGTGCGAGCGCGTGGTGCCGCGCGACCAGTTGCTCGACACCGCGCTCGAGATCGCGAACACGATCGCGGAGAAGAGCCCGCTCGTGATCCGCCGCGCCAAGGAATCACTCAACGGCATCGAGCCGATCGACGTGAAGAAGGCCTACCGCTTCGAGCAGGGCTTCACGTTCGAGGTCAACCTCTTCGGCGACAGCGACGAGCTCCGCCAGGCGTTCGTCGAGAAACGCGACGCGGATCTCTCGAAACCGACATGAGCCGGAGCGCCGAGAGCGAAGCGAGCCGGCGACCCGACTCGCTCCCGTCCCGCGTCATGGACGGCGGGCGCAGCCAGGACGACGAAGCAGCGCGAGCGCGCACGTGAAGGCCGTCATCTTCGATCTGGGCGGCGTGGTGTTCGGCTCGCCCTTCGAGCACTTCGACGAGTACGACCGCATCCACGGCCTGCCCGACGGTTGCGTGCGGGGCGTGATCGCGCGCAGCAGTGTCGACGGCGCGTGGGCCGCGCTCGAACGCGGCGAGCTGAGCATGCCCGAGTTCTTCGCGACGTTGGAGGCCGAGGCGCGCGCCGAGGGCCACACGATCGACGCGGCCGAGATCATGGCGATGGTCGGCCGCGGTATCGGCGCGCGCCCCGAGATGCTCGCCGCGATCGAACGCATCCGTGAGCACGGGCTGAAGATCGCCGCGCTCACCAACAACTGGCCGGCCGAGAACGGCTCGCCGCCGGGACTGCGGTCGCTGCACGCGTTCGACGTCGTCGTCGAGTCCGCGGTCGAGGGGATGCGCAAGCCCGATCCCCGTATCTACGAGCTCACGCTCGAGCGGCTCGCGGTCGACGCGCGCGACGCGGTGTTCCTCGACGACATCGGCATGAACCTCAAGCCCGCGCGTGCGCTGGGCATCACGACGATCAAGGTCGACTCGCCGGCGCAGGC
Source organism: Acidimicrobiia bacterium (assembly GCA_036271555.1). NCBI lineage: Bacteria > Bacillati > Actinomycetota > Acidimicrobiia > Acidimicrobiia bacterium. Next base: position 11,433 of record DATBAK010000085.1, on the reverse strand, counting down.
GATCACCGATCTCGAGGCCGTGCTCGGCTTCTCGTTGCGCTGATCGCGCGCGCACTGCCCGATCAGGATCCTGGGGACCAAAGCCGGCGGCGCTCCCGGTAGCGCCCGCGCGCAACCGATTGTCGGCTTGCTGACACTCCCGATGTCACACCCCGGACGGTCGCGACCGCTCCCGAGGTCGACGATCTCCTCACGTGTTCGAGCCGGTGCGGGGGCCCCGGCGGACACGACGGGGGAGGCGGACGATGAGCGCGGTCCAGGCGGGAGCCCTGCGGTCGACGAGTTCCGAATCGACGCACGCAGCTTCGACGAGATGGTGGCGCGCGGCCCGTCTGGGCCGGCTCGCGGCCCGCCGGACGTCGGGCTACATGGTCATGCGGTCGCAGCAGCTCGTGCACCGCGGCCAGAGCCGACCGACGATCGCCGAGCGCTATCAGGTCCGGAGCGCGCAGGACATCGCGCGCGAGTTCGGCGAGATGCGCGGCGCGATGGTCAAGCTCGGTCAACTTCTGAGCGTCGCCGCGATCGGACTTCCGGATGACGCTCGCGCCGCGCTGACGTCGTTGCAGTCGCACGTGCCGCCGATGGCGCCGGGCCTCGCCGAGCGAATCGTCCGCGAGGACCTCGGGTCGGACGTCGTCCAGATCTTCCGTGAGTGGGACCCGACGCCGGTCGCCGCGGCATCGATCGGCCAGGTACACCGCGCCCGGATGCTCGACGGGACCGCGGTCGCCGTGAAGGTGCAGTACCCCGGCCTCGACGAGTGTCTCGGTGCCGACCTGCGCAACGTCGGGCGAATCGCGCGCGTGTTCTCCGGACTCGCGTTCCCGGGAGTCGACACCACTCTCCTCATCGACGAGATGCGGAGCGCGCTGCTCGACGAGCTCGACTATCGCGGCGAGGCGCAACGGCAGGTCGAGTTCGCGAACCGGTGGGCCGGAAGTGCCGGTGTCCGCGTACCGCGCGTCTTCTTGGAGCACAGCTCGCGACGCGTGCTCGTGACGGAGTGGGTCGACGGGCACGATCTGGCGTCGTTCGCCCGAGCCGGCTCACCGGCGGCGCGGCGCACCGCCGCCGAGACACTGCTGGCGTTCTCGTTCGATTCCGTGTTCCGGTTCGGCAGCTTTCACGCCGATCCGCACCCGGGCAACGTGCGCTTCTCGGACGACGGCGTCGTCACGGTGCTCGATTACGGCCTCGTTCGGCGCCTGACGAACGACGAGCGCGGGCGGTTCCTGCGGCTGCTCGACGCGCTCCTCGACGGCGACGACGCGTCCGTCTTCAGGACCGCGCGGGAAGCCGGCCTCCTGCCGAACGACTGCGCGTCTTCTCCCGCAGCCGTCGCCGCGTTCTTACGAGAGCCGTTCGCGCTGTTCGCTCCGGGCGAGCGCCGGTGCCGGGAAGAGTGGCTGCTGCACGTCGCGCGAACGACGTTCGATCCGCACGGACCCCACGCCGCGGTGCTCGCCGAGATCGAAGTTCCACCGAGCTACTTCTTCGTCGATCGCGTCATGTGGGGCGTCATGGCGACCCTCGCTCAGCTTCACGTGCCCGCGAACTGGCGCGCGCTGATCGATGCGCGCCGGCGCGCCTGCAGCGACGTCACCTCGATCACCAACCCAGCACCCGAAGGAGTCTGATCATGAACCAGCGTCCGTTCAGATCGCGCGTGTCGATCGCGTGCGTGCTCGCGACCGCGGCGCTCGTCGCGCCGCTCGCCGCGTGCAGCCACTCCACACCGCGTTCGGTCACGGCGTTCTGCAACACGCTCGCACAGCAGAAGCAGCAATTCCTGTCGGAGTACGACACCTCGGGACAGGACCCGCTGCAGGGATTCGTCACCGGCATGAGCTCCCTCGGCGAGATTCCGGTCATCTTCGACCGGCTCGACAAGGTGGCCCCGCCCGATATCGAGCCCGACGTCGCCGCCGTCCGCGACTCCTTCAAGCAGCAGCTCGGATCGGTCAGCGGCATGGCGTCGAACCCGCTCGGTGGCCTGATCGGCGGCATCGCTTCGTCGCTCACGGCCGCGGGCCCGTTCCAGCGGGTCTCTGACTACGTCACTGCGAACTGCCCGGACCCGTCATCGCAGCCGTGAGTCCCACGGCGCACGAATCGAAAGGAACGTCGACATGCGACCTTTGAAGCTTCTCGTGACCATCGGGATGCTCGTCCTCGCTCCATGGTTCTTCTACGCGAACCAGACGCAGCAGAAGGCGACCTGCGTCCTGTACCAGTTGGCGGGCGTGAAGCCCGGACTCGTTCAGCAGGTGACCTGCACGCTGAACGGACACGCGCAATGACGGGCCAGACGGTCGTCGAGCACGCGTGGCTGCCGACGGGAAGTGCTCGTCTGCCGAACGACTCGACCGCGCCCACGGGTGAGGGCGTCGCCGATGAAGCCGAAGCGCGCCACTGGCCTCGGCGGCGGCGGGTGCACCGAGGCACTCCGCGTGCAATGCGGCCCCTCGTCTGGGCCGAGGACCTCCTGCACTACGCGGTGGCACTCGTGCTCGTCGCGGCTGCGGGCGTCGCGCTCGTGCACTCGGTCGGCGCGGCGCTCCTCCACTCGACGAGCTTTCAGACCCAGGTACCGGAGCTGGTCGACAGCGTCTTGTTCGTCATCATCGTGCTCGAGATCTTCACGACGGTCCTCGCGCATTTTCGCGACGGAAGGCTGCAACTCCAGCCGTTCCTCGTCATCGGAGTCATCTCGGCCGTGCGCGAGATCCTGGTCGTGGGTGCGAGATCGTCATTGTCGGGTTCTCAACACGACTCGCTGTTCTTGCAGCACATGATCTCGCTCGGCGTCGATCTGATGATCGCGCTGCTGCTCGTCGTCGCCCTGGTCTTGGTCAAGCACTTCGACATCAAGAAGGAGCACTGACGATGTTGTGTGCAATCGGAATCGCTCACAGCCTGTTTCACCTCGACGTTCCCATCATCGAGAAGGTGGTGCGGGCCCTGCTCGTGTACGCATTCCTCGTGGTCGGCTTGCGGCTGGCCGGCAAACGCGAGCTCGGGCAGCTCAACACGCTCGACTTCGTCGTCCTGCTCGCGGTGGCGAACGCCGTCCAGAACGGCATCATCGGGAACGACAACACCGTCACGGGCGCGGTCGTCGGTGCGAGCGTGTTGTTCGGCGTGAACGCCTTGATGGCGGCGCTCATCTTCCGCAGCGTCCGCGCCCGCAAGCTCGTCGAGGGATCTGCGACCGTGCTCATCGAAGATGGAGTGTTCATCGAGAAGGCGCTCCGTCACGAGAAGATCTGCAAGGAGGACCTGCTCGCGGCGATTGCGCAACAGGGTGCTTCCGACGTGGCCGAGGTCGAGCGCGCGGTACTCGAACCAAACGGCGCCATCGTCACGATGCTCAAAACGCCGGACTACGAGACTCAGCACTTCCTCGCGTTGTCGCAGCAGATCGCCGAGTTGAAGACGATCGTCGAGCAACGCAGCGACGTATTGACGGTCGCGGAGCTCAACTCCTAGCTTCCAACCATTCGACGCAGCATCTTGGGGGGGCCGACAATGCGGCGGAGCACTCGTCGAGCATTCGTGACGCTTCTCGCGGCTTCCGTGGGGTTCGGCGCCGTCGCGCTCGTGCCACAGGGAGCCGGGGCGACGCGCAGGGACACCGTCACCGGGACCTGGAAAGAGATCAACCCCGACTCGTTCACCTGCACGAGCGGCGGCTTCGTGGGGTTCGAGCAGTTCGGTGACGCGCAGAGCCTCTCCAACTCGTCGGTCAAGGGTCTCGGATTGAGCGGCTGGAGGGTCGGCGACTTCGGGACCGGCGAGTACGACGGCAAGTACCCCGCGGGCGACTTCTCGAGCGAGCAGACGCACTTCGCGACGTTCACGCCCGCGTCGACCCCGACGATCACGCTGACGCACGCGGCGACGACCTTGAGCTTGCTCGTCGACTCTGCGGCGGGCACGAACGTGACCGTGAGCGCACTCGACAAGAACGACAACGACCTCGGCGGGGTCGCGCACATCAACAACTCGCACGGCCGGCACATGACGCAGTACGACCTCACCGGCGGCGCGAACTTGATCAATTCGGTCACGATCGATGCCGGTACCGGTTTCTTCACCGTCGACTCGCTGTGCACCGATGCCCCGACGGTTCCGACGGGACAGATCACGCTCAAGGTCGGCGACGGTCCGCCGGGCACCGCGTCGTACATGCACGGATACGGATTCCTGCCCGACGAGCGGGTGCAGGTCGCGGTCGCGGGACGGCCCGTCACCGTGACCCCGCCGACCGACGGCGCCGGCCATTTCGATCTGGCCTTCAACGTGCCGACGTCGGCACCGCCGGGCTCGGACCAGATCGTCGCGAAGGGTCTGCAGAGCAAGCGGAAGGCGACCGCCGACTTCTACGTGCACACCGATTGGAACCAGTTCGGCTACGACGCGCAGAAGGCGTCCGAGAACCCGACCGAGAACGTGCTCGACTCGACCAGGGTTCACGCTGGGCTGCACCGCGCGTGGTCGGCGCACGTCGGCGGGAGTCAGGCGTCGGCAGCTGCGATCGCCGAGGGTGTCGTCTACGTCAACTCCGCGGAGGGCTCGGCGTTCGCGTTTCGCGAGGACAGCACGAGCAGCAAACCCGATTCGGTCGGCCAGGTCGCGACCGGCAGCTCGGTCAACGCGCCGCCGGTCGTCGACTCCGGACGCGTCTTCATCGCAGAGCACAACGGATTCCTGTACGGGTTCGATCCGCATCTCGGGCCCGCACATCTGTGGCAGTACCCCAGCGGCAGCACGAGCAGCTTCGTGTTCGACAGTTCGCCCGCGGTGCGCGACCTCGTCCTGTACGCGACCGACGAGAACGGGTCGATCGTCGCAGTGAAGGAACCGACCGGGCAGTCGGAGCCAGGGTGGCCGATCACGCTCCCCGGTTCCCCGAAGATCCACTCGGCGCTCACGCTCGACGACAAGAACCTGTACGTCGGCGCCGACAACGGCATGCTCTACGCGATCGACCGCGCGACTCGACAGGTCGTGTGGCAGAAGCAGGCGGGCAAGCTCGCACTCGGTAACCCGGTCCTGTCGAACAAGTTCTACGGGCCCGGGGGCAAGGTGTACGTCGGATCCGCGAACGGGAACGTCTACGCGTTCAACGCGGCCGACGGCTCACGGGGCTGGCAGAACCACCGCCTGATCTCGACCGGGTACGCGCTCGACGAGAACCTCGCACTCGCGAACGGCGTCCTCTTCATCGGTGGGAGCGACCCTCACGGGACGTTGCGAGCGGTGTCGGCGCTCACCGGCGACGAGTCGTGGAACACCCAGACCGGCGCGGCCATCGAGTCGAAGCCGGCAATCGCGGACGGGGTCGTCTACGTCACCAACACGGGTGGCGAGCTGGTTGCGCTTTCACCGAGCGGCGCCATCCTCACGACGGTGTTCGTCGGATCCAACTCGCCGAGTGCGCCGGCCGTGACCGACGGTGCAGTGTTCGTCGGCACCGGCGGCAACGGCCGCATCGCGAAGTACGTCCACTGACACGCGCGTCAGACCTCGGGTTCTCGTTGCGCTGATGGACCTCGCGCTCGTTCGGCACGCGGAGCCCGTGCGCACGCCGGCGGGCAGCGTCGACGGGCCGGCGGACCCCGGTCTCACCGAGCTCGGCAACGAGCAGACCCGGCGGCTCGCGCAGTGGCTCGCGGCCGAAGCGGTCGACGTCGTGCTCAGCAGCCCGATGCACCGCGCGCGCGAGACCGCCCAACCGATCGCGACCATGCACGGGCTCGACATCGAGATCGTCGACGGACTCGTCGAGTACGACGCCGCTTCGGCGGACTACATCCCGATGGACGAGCTGCAGGCGTCGGGTGATCCCCGTTGGCACGCGATGGTCGAAGGTCGGTGGGAAGACTTCGGCGCCGATCCTGCACACGTGTTCAAGGCGCGCGTCGCGAACGCGGTCGAGGAGATCGTCGACCGCTTCCCCGGCCGGCGCGTCGTCGCGGTGTGCCACGGCGGCGTGATCAACTGCGCGCTCGCGTCGATCCTCGGCATCGACCGTTACCTCTGGTTCGAACCGAAGTACACGTCGATCTCGCGCGTCGTCGCGTCGCGCAACGGGATCCGGAGCATCGCAACGCTGAACGAGCACGCGCACCTCGAAGCGACACGCGATGACGCGCCGGAGCGTCAACCGTGAGCGCCGTGAACGTCGACCGTCAGGGGGCGGTCACGATCGTCGAGATCGACCGGCCCGCCGCACGCAACGCGGTCGACGGCCCGACCGCCGCACTGCTCGCCGACGCGTTCCGTGAGTTCGAGCACGACGACTCGCAAGCGGTCGCGGTGCTCACCGGCGCGAGCGGCACCTTCTGCGCGGGCGCCGACCTCAAGGCGGTCGCCGAAGGGCGCGGCAACCGCGTGCTCGCCGACGGCGACGGACCGATGGGCCCGACGCGCATGCTGCTGCCGAAGCCCGTGATCGCCGCGGTCGAGGGGTTCGCCGTCGCGGGCGGGCTCGAGCTCGCGATCTGGTGCGATCTGCGCGTCGCCGCGCGCGACGCCGTGTTCGGGGTGTTCTGCCGGCGCTGGGGCGTGCCGCTCGTCGACGGCGGCACCGTGCGCCTCGCGCGCCTGATCGGCCACTCGCACGCGCTCGACCTCATCCTCACGGGCCGCGGCGTCTCCGGCGACGAGGCCCTGCGCATGGGCCTGGCGAACCGATTGGTCGAGAAGGGCGACGCCCGCCGGGCCGCGATCGCCCTCGCGACCGAGCTCGCCGCGCTCCCCCAGGTGTGTCTGCGCCACGACCGGCTTTCGAGCTACGAGCAGTGGTCTCTCGACCTCGACGCCGCGATGCAGAATGAGTACCTCCACGCCCTCGAATCCCTGGCTTCGGGCGAGGCCACCGCCGGCGCATCCCGCTTCAGTGCCGGCGCCGGACGCCACGGCGCCCGCGCGATCCAGGGCCCAGGCGGCCCGGCGCCGAAGGCGCCGTGAGCGGAGGACGCCGAAAAGATCGCAAGACCCAAAAAGAGGCAGACGAGAAGAAGGTGACCATGCCGGAGCAGGACAAGACCAACACAGCCGAGCGCACGATCCGCGAGGTCATGAGCGCCCCGGTCGCCTCGGCCACCGCAGCCGAGACCATCGCCACCGTGGCGGGGCGCATGCGGGAGCAGAAGGTGGGATCGGTCGTGATCGTCGACGCCGACGGTCGCGCCACCGGCATCCTCACCGAGCGCGACATGCTGCGCTTCGCGGCCGCGGGATCCGACGCGTCGACCGCGAAGGTGTCGGAGTGGATGACCGCGGAGCCCGACACCATTGGGCCCGACCTCTCGGCGCGCGAGGCGTTCGCGCACGTCGCCGAGCACGGGTATCGCCACATCCCCGTCGTCGAAGGCGGGAAGCTCATCGGCATCGTGTCGATGCGCGATCTCATGCGCATCGCGATGATCCAACCGGTCGAGGCGCTCGCGCACGAGACACCGCGCGGCCTCGAAGGCGTCGTCGTCGCCGAGACCGAGGTCGGCGACGTGCGCGGCCTCGAAGGCTTCTACCACTACCGCCAATACAGCGCGATCGACCTCGCGAAGTCGCGGCCGATCGAGGACATCTGGCGGCTCATGTTCGACGGTGCGCTCCCGACGACGCTCGCGGAGCGCGAGGCGTTCCACCACGAGAACCGCCCGTTGCGCGCGCTCCCCGAGTCGGTCGCGAGCGTGCTGCCCGAGATCGCGAAGGCGGGCGACACGTTCGTGCCCCTCGACGCGTTGCGGACCGCGGTCTCGCTCCTCGGCGCCGCGACTGGGTTCAAGCCGTCGCTCGACGTCGAGTCGACCGAGCTGCGTGCGAACGCGATGCTCGTCTGCGCGGCGATCCCCACGCTCGTCACCGCGCTGTTCCGGTTGCGACAGGGCCTCGACCCGGTCGCGCCCGACCCGAAGCTCGGCTACGCCGCGAACTACCTCTACATGATGCAGGGGAAGGTCCCGACCGATGAGCACGCGGCCGCGGTCGAGAAGTACCTCATCTCGACGATCGACCACGGCTTCAACGCGTCGACGTTCACGGCGCGCGTCATCACGTCGACCGGTGCCGACCTCGGCGCCGCGGTCGTCGGCGCGATCGGCGCGCTCTCGGGTCCACTCCACGGCGGCGCGCCGAGCCGCGCGCTCGACATGCTCGACCAGATCGGCACCGCGGACCGCGCCGAGGGGTGGCTGCGCGCCGCGGTCGAGCGGGGCGACCGGCTCATGGGCTTCGGGCACCGTGTCTACAAGACCGACGACCCGCGCTCGCTCATGCTGCGCGACGTCGCCGAGTCACTCGGCGGCGAGAAGATGGAGCGCGCCCGCCACATCGAGGCGACGGCGATCGACGTGCTCGCGGAGCTCAAGCCGGGCCGCAAGCTCTACACGAACGTCGAGTTCTACGCGGGCATCGTGATGGATTCGTGCGGCGTGCCGCGCGAGATGTTCACGCCGACGTTCGCGTCGAGCCGTGCGATCGGCTGGTGCGCTCACATCCTCGAGCAGGCCGCCGACAACCGGTTGATCCGCCCGAGCGCGCACTACCGCGGTGAAGCCCCGCCGCAGCCGGTGCCGCCGATCGCGTGAGCGGCGGGCGGGGCCGGGCTCGAAGAGATTGAGCAACGATTGCTCAGGTGGCGGAGGGCTGGTTCGCGGTCCACTGGGTCGGCACGCCCGACTCGGAACGGAGACCGAACCATGCCCGCCCGCCTGCTCACCTCCACGCTGCTGATCGCGGCCCTCGGCGTCGGCGCCGCCGCCTGCTCGTCGTCCGACTCGTTGGGTGCCGCCGCGGACAAGGCCGGCACGCCCACGAGCACGACCTCGCAGGTCGCGGGCACCGGCGTCGTGAACGCCCCGTCGGGCCGATCCGACGACGGCCCGAACCCCTGCACGATCGTGAGCGCCGCCGACGTCCAGGCGATCCTCGGCACCGCCGCGAAGCCCACGGGACCGACGAGCGAGAACCGCGGCCACCAGTGCAGCTGGCACCCGGGCAACGGCTCGTCCGTGCTCGTGCAGGTCTTCCAGGGCAAGGAGTTCTACGACCCGTCGATGGAGGCGCCGAAGGCCAAGAAGCTGAGCGGTCTCGGCGACGACGCCTACCTCGACGACTTCGGCAAGACCCGCACCGCGGTCGGCTTCCTGAAGGGCGACACCGCGGTGTTCATCGACGGCTTCCAGATCACCGGCTCCGCCGCCGTCGTCGCCGCCGCCCGTGACGCGGTGAACAACGTCTGACCACGCGCCCCACCGAGCTATGCGATGCCGACGACCGGGGCGACGAGGCGCGCCGACGCGGTCGAGCCGTCGAAGCCCGCGGCACCGAAGCTGAAGATGCCGCCGTCGGCACCCACGACCCAGTAACCGCGATCGTCGGCGGTCGCGACCATGTCGACGATCGGCGCACCGATGGTGATCGGCGCCGCCGAGCCCAAGAACGCGGCGTCGCCGAACGCGAACACACCACCGTCGGACGCAACCAACCAGTAGCCGTGACCGTCGCTCGTCGCCGTGATGCCGACGACCGGCGCACGCAACGCGATGCCGGCCGCGGAACCGTACGAGTGCGCGGCGCCGAAGGAGAACACCCCACCGTCGGCCGCCGCGAGCCAGTAGCCGTCGCCGTCGGGCGTCGGTGTCATGCCGACGACCGCGTGCGCCGTCATCCCCACAGCCGATCCGTAGAAGTGCGCGTCGCCGAAGGCGAACACGCCGCCGTCACGACCGACGACCCAGTAGCCGTCGCCGCTCGACGTCGATGCGATGCCGACGACATCGGTCGCATTCGCGTTGCCGAACGCGTGCGCGGCGCCGAACGCGCGCACGACACCGGCGGACGACACGAGCCAGTAGCCCGCGTGATCCGGCGTCGCCGCGATGCCGACGATGGGAGCGCCCGCGACCGGTGCCGCGGAGCCCGCGAAGTCCGCGGCGCCGAACGAGAACACACCGCCGTCGCGCGCACCCAGCCGGTACCCACCGGTCGACTGCGCGGTCACGGTCCAGGCGAACGACGCGGAAGCCGTCGACTCGGCGTCGTCGGTCACGGTCACCTGCACCGAGCACGTGCACGCGCCCTGTGGCGTGCCGGTGATCACACCGGTGTTCGGATCGATCGCGAGCCCTGACGGCAGCCCGGTCGCGGAGTACCCGAGCGTCGCCGCGTTCCACGAGTCGGTCGCGTGCAGCGAGAGCGGCACGACCGCGTGGCCCGCGTCGCCCGCCTGTGCGCCCGGCGTGTCGATACCGAGCGTCGTGCTGAGCAACGGGACGCGCAGCGCGAACCCGTCGTTCGAGTTCGTGTCGCCGACCGCGATGCACCACGCGACCGAGGGACACGAGACGCCGTAGCCGTAGATCCCGTGGATCGACGCGTCGACGGCCGGCAGGCTCCACGTGCTGCCGTCGGTCGTCGTCGCGATCATCGGACCGCCGTCGTCTCCGGCGGTCGCGCAGACGTTCACGGCGGGGCACGCGAGCGCACTGACGTTCCCGTTGGACGACACGGTCTGGTCCGTCCAGCTCGCGCCGCCGTCGGCCGACACCATCGCAAGCGCGGCGCCGCTGACGGAGTCGAAGCCCCCGGCGACGCACGAGGTCGCGGTCGCACACGAGATCGCTTCGAGGTACTCGTGGGTCAGCGCCTGCTCCGTCCACGTCTGGCCACCGTCGTCACTCGTGTCGACGGTGTACGGACCGACCGCGACACAGTGGGTCGCCGTCGGGCAACTCGCCGCGTACATGGTGCGCGACGGTGCCGCGGTGACGGTCCACGTGCCGCCACCGTCGGCGCTGGTGATGATCGTGCCGCCGAAGCTCCCGCCCCTGCCGACCGCGACACAGTCGCTCCCTGTGGCGCACGCCACGCCGTAGAACCGGAGGAATCCGCCGGGAAGGGTTCCGGCCGTCCACGTCGTACCACCGTCGTCGGTCACCTCGATTGCAGTGTCCGTGGCCACGACACAGCGAGTCAGCGTCGGACATGCGATGGCCTGCCCGCTCGGTCCGCTCGGGCTCGGGAACGATCCGGTGGTCCAGTTCAGGCCGCCGTCGGTCGTCTTCGCCATCAGCGGATCCGACGACTGGTCGTATCCGGTCGCGATGCACGTCGTCGTCGACGGGCACGCCACCGCGTTGAGCCGTTGCACGGTGGTCGGCACGGTGCCGAACGTCAGCGGACCGCTCGCGCCCGCCGGTGGCGTCACCGACGTCACCCATCCGACGACCGCGACGAGCACCGCGCTCGCGATCGCTCCGAACCGCTTCGCCTTCGACACGCGCGCTCCCAGAGATCGCCCGCGGGAGCCGGTCGCCCGCCGCGACCTCCGATCCGCCCGCCTGACCCTCGGCTGCTCATCGACCGCCGTGGCGCCGCCCTGAAGAAGTTGTTGCAGAACCCCTGCATCAGGTGTCTGAG
>DATBAK010000084.1 GCA_036271555.1 Acidimicrobiia bacterium | reverse complement strand
TCAACAACCGTTCGCCGCTCTTGCGCCGTTGCGCGAAGTCGGCGTGCAGCTCGGCGTCGCCCTCGAGGCCGAGCACGGTGACGTCGGCGAAGAACAGCTGGAGCATCGAACGCAGATGGTCGGGCTCGAACAGGTACACATGGAACGGATTCTCGAAGTCGGCCGGCGCGTTCGGCGTGATCACGAAGGCGCTGCCGCCCGGCTTCAACACCCGCGCGAGCTCGGCCACGTGCAGGGTGGGGTTCACGAAGTGCTCGATGATGTGCGACGAGCAGACCTGGTCGACGACGCCGTCGCGCAGACCCAGGCGCGCCCCGTCCATCGCCGCGAAGCGCACTCCCGGACCCCACTCGTGCGCGGCATCGACCGCGGTCTGGGCGCTGTAGTCGACGCCGAGGACGGTGCGGCCGTCGCCGCGCAGGCGCGCGGTCTCGTCGCCCACACCACAGCCGACGTCGAGCACGAGCCCGGAGCCCAGGCGGGCGACGACCTCGCGGTAACCGGCGTCGTGGAGGGCGAGCAAGGAGTCCGGCGTCGCGCCCTGCATCGGACGTTCGCCCGTGAGCTTCACCGGCTCCCGTCCGTCTCGTTCGGCCCCGTCATGATGGTCGAGCAGGCTAACGCTTCCAGGTCGACGGCCCCGGTCCGCCGAACCGACCCTCTCCGTGGCGGCCCGTAGACTCATCCGGCCGCGGTTCCGCCGGCGGTCAACGGCAAGGGGGCTCGAGATGCGAGGTGACGACGCCGACGACGTCGTCGCGAAGCTCGGTGATCTCGCGGCCCGCGCCGGCCTCCACCGCGTGAGCATGCTCGCCTGGCGCGACCTCGACGACCCCGAAGCCGGCGGCTCGGAAGTCCACGCGTCGAAGATCGCCGCGCTCTGGGGGGAGGCGGGGATCGAGGTCACGATGCGGACCTCGCACGCCCCGGGCTACCCGACGGTCTCCTGGCGCGACGGCTACCGGGTGATCCGCAAGGGCGGGCGGTACATGGTGTTTCCCCGCGCCGCGTTCAGCGAGATGATGGGCTGGCACGGCGCCAGCGACGCCCTCGTCGAGATCTGGAACGGCATGCCGTTCTTCTCACCGGTGTGGGCGCGCCGGCCGCACGTCACCTGGCTGCACCACGTGCACGACACGATGTGGGAGATGACGCTGCCGCCGCGGCTCGCGAAGCTCGGCCGCACGATGGAGTACCGGATCGCGCCGCCGCTGTACCGGCGCACGCCGATCGTCACGCTGTCGGAGTCGTCGAAGCGCGACCTCACCACGAAGCTCGGCTTCAAGGAGAAGCGCGTGCAGGTCGTGTCGCCCGGCATCGAGCCGCGCTTCTCGCCCGGCGGGCAGAAGGCGCCGTACCCGCTCGTCGTCGCGGTCGGGCGGCTGGTGCCGGTGAAGCGCTTCGGTGACCTCATCGACGCGCTCGTCGCCATCAAGACGCGCCTGCCCGGACTGCGCGCCATCATCATCGGCGACGGCTACGAGCGCGAGATGCTCGAAGCGCAGCTGCGTGAGAAGAGCGCGTCGTCGTGGATCGCGCTTCCGGGTCGGGTCGACGACGGCACCCTCATCGAGGCGTACCGCCGCGCGTGGGTGGTCGCGAGCGCGTCGGCGCACGAAGGTTGGGGGATGACGATCACCGAGGCCGCCGCGTGCGGCACGCCGAGCGTCGCGACGCGCATCGCCGGCCACGAGGACGCGGTCGCCGACGGGGTGTCGGGCATCCTCGCCGACGACGGGCCGACGTTCGCCGCCGCGCTCGAGCGAGTGCTCGCCGACGACCAGCTGCGCGCGCGACTTTCGAACGGCGCGCTCGACCACGCCGCCGCGTTCACGTGGGGAGCGACCGCACTCGGAACTCTCGAGGTGCTCGCGAACGAGACGATCCGGCGGCGCGGACGGGCGTGACTGCCGCGAGCACGATGATCCGCGATCGCGAGCCCGACGCGCGCGAGGAGCCGCCGTCGGCCGATCGCCGGCAACGGATCCAGGGCTATCTCGCGCTCGCGGTGCTCGCGTACCTACCGCCGCTGATGTCGGAGCCCGGCAAGGTCGCGGCCGACACGAAGCAGTACCTCTACCTCGATCCGTCGCGGCTGCTCGGCCGCGCCGCGTCGATGTGGGACCCGAACATCGGGTTCGGCACCGTCACGCACCAGAACATCGGTTACCTGTTCCCGATGGGCCCGTACTACTGGCTCATGCAGGCCGTGCGCGTCCCCGACTGGATCGCGCAGCGACTGTGGCTCGGCACGATCGTGTTCTTCGCGGGCCTCGGCGTGCTCTATCTCATGCGCACGCTCGGCGTGAAGGGCGCGGGAGTGCCCGTCGCCGCGCTCGCGTACATGTTCAGCCCGTACTCGCTCGACTACGCGGCGCGCATCTCGGTGCTGCTGATGCCGTGGGCCGCGCTCGGATGGTTGATCGCGCTCACGATCAAGGCGCTGCGCGACGACTCGTGGCGATATCCCGCGATCTTCGCGCTCGTGATCCAGGTCATCGGCGGTGTCAACGCGACCGCGCTGATCTTCGCCGGTGTCGGGCCCGTGCTGTGGATCCTCTACTCGTGGTTGTCGCGGCAGGTCACGTTCCGGCGCGCGCTCGCGGTCACGATGAAGATCGGCGTGCTCACGGTGGTCACGTCGTTGTGGTGGGTCGCGGGGCTGTGGGCGCAGGGCCACTACGGACTCGACATCCTGAAGTTCACCGAGACGGTCAAGGCCGTGTCGCGCACGTCGACACCGAACGAGGTGCTGCGCGGCCTCGGCTACTGGTTCTTCTACGGCCAGGACAACATCGGTCCCTGGACCGAGGCGTCGGTCAACTACACGCAGCACTTCTACGTGATCCTCGCGGGCTACGGGCTCACGACGGTTGCGCTGCTCGGGGCCGCGGTCACCCGCTGGCGGCACCGCGTGTTCTTCCTCCTGCTCACGTTCGTGGGCGTCGTGATCGCGGTCGGCGCGTATCCGTACACGTCGCCGACGCCGCTCGGCTCGGTGTTCAAGCACTGGGCGAACAGCTCCGCGGCGGGGCTCGCGTTGCGCAGCACGGGACGCGCGATCCCGCTCGTGACGCTCGGACTCGCGATCCTGATCGGCATCGGCGTCAACGTCGTCGCGCGCCGCTTCACCACCCCGAAGAACCCGAAGCTCGGCGTGGTCATCGCGGCCGTGATCATCGGGCTGATCATCATCGACTTCCCCGCGCTCCTCGACGGCACGTACTACGGCAAGAACCTCGAGCGTCCCGAGAACGTCCCGACCTACTGGACGCAGGCGATCGACTACATGAACTCCGGATCGCACTCGACGCGCGTGCTCGAGGCGCCAGGTATCGACTTCGCCGCGTACACGTGGGGCAACACGGTCGACCCGATCACGCCCGGGCTGATGGATCGTCCGTACGTCGCGCGCGAGCTCATCCCGTGGGGGAGCCCGGCGTCGCAGAACCTGCTCGACGCGATCGACGAAGGCATCCAGGAGGGCACGTTCGACCCGAGCGGGTTCAGCGCGCTCGCGCGGAAGATGGGGGTCGGAACCGTCGACCTCCGCTACGACATGCAGTACAAGCGCTACGGCATCATCGAGCCGCAGCGCTTGCAGCAGGACTTCACGAGCATCCCCGGCTTGAAGCTCGCGAAGACCTTCGGGCCGCGCCTGAGCTCGAAGGACTCGACCGGGTTCATGGACGAGTCGTTGCTCGCGCTGCCCGCCGACGCGCAGCAGCCGCCGTCGGTCGCGGTCTACAACGTCGACGACCCGACGCCGATCGTGCGCACCGAGTCGACGAACGCGCCGCTCGTGATCGCGGGCGACGGCGACGGCCTCGTCGACGCGTCCACGATCGGGCTCGTCGGTCCCGACGGCATCGTCCTCTATTCCGGCTCCTACGCGGGCGACCCTGCCGCGCTGCGCAAGGCGGCGGGCGACAACGGCGTGCTCCTCGTCACCGATACGAACCGCAAGGAAGCGGAGCGGTGGAGCACGGTCTTCGACAACAACGGGTACACGGAGCAGGCGGGCGAGAAGCCGCTCATCTACGACCCGAGCGACGCGCGTCTCGACGTCTTCCCGACCGCGGGCGACGACTCGTCGACGGTGATGGATCAGCAGGGCGTGAAGTCGATCCAGGCGACCGCGTACGGCAACCCGATCACCTACACGCCCGAGGTGCGCGCGTCGCAGGCGTTCGACGGCGATCCGTCGACGTCGTGGAACGTCGCCGCGTTCGACGTCGCAATCGGCAACCGCATCCAGCTCGAGACCAAGCAACCCGTGACCACGGACCACATCCGTCTCGTGCAGAAGCAGGAAGGTCCGCAGGACCGCTGGATCACGCGCGTCAAGCTCACGTTCGACGGTGGGCACCCGATCGAGGCCAAGCTCGACCGGTCGTCGCGCCTCGTGACGGGCCAGACGGTCACGTTCCCGAAGCGCAGCTTCTCGAAGCTCGACATCGAGATCGCCAATACGAGCGATGGCAACCGCATCCTGAACTCCGGCGCCGCGGCCGTCGGCTTCTCGGAGATCTACGTGCAGGACGAGCACGCGTCGGAGCCCATCCGCGACACCGACGTCGTGCGCTTGCCGACCGATCTGCTGTCGGCGGAAGGCAGCGCGTCGGCGACGCACCCGCTCGTGCTCGTGATGACGCGCCAGCGCGTGCTGCCGGTGCCGCCGCGCACCGATCCCGAGCCGTCGATGGCCCGCGAGTTCACGCTGCCGACCGCGCGCTCGTTCGCCTTCACCGGCACCGCGCGCGTCACGCCGAACGCGCAGGCCGACGTGATCGACCACGTGCTCGGGCTGCCGACGAAGGCGCAGGGCGGCGTCGACGTGCGCGCGAAGGAGTACCTCGCGGGTTGCCTGTACTGCCGTGCCGAGCAGGCGATCGACAACGACCCGACGACCGCGTGGGTCACCCCGTTCGTCGGCGTGCGCCGGCAGTGGGCGAACTACCAGCTCGACCGGCCGATCACGTTCGACCATCTGAACCTGAAGATCGTCGCCGATCAGGTCCACTCGCGGCCGACGATGCTGCAGCTCTCGGTCGACGGCCGCATCCGCGACATCAAGATCCCGGCGCTGAAAGTGCACGACCAGCGCGACAGCGTCGACTCGGTCACCGTGCACTTCCCGGCGATGACGGGCAGCCGCATCGAAGCGACGATCGCGTCGATCGATCCCGTCGGACTGCGCACGACGTACCACAACGCGAACACGCTGGCGCCGGTCGCGATCGCGGAGTTCGGCATCCCCGGGCTGTCGCTGCCGGCGCAGCCCGCGCAGCTCCCGGGCACGTGCCGCTCCGACCTGCTGAAGATCGACGGCAAGCCGGTCCCGATCCGCATCACCGGTTCCGCGGCCGCCGCGTTCGCGCAGCAACCGCTCGCCGTGTCGCTCTGCGATCCGCGCGATCCCACCGCCGTGCCGGTGCTTCGCCTCGACGCCGGCACCCACACGCTCGACACGAAGGCCGGCGCCGTGACCGCGGTGCAGCTCGACCAGCTCGTGATCGCGTCGGCGGCGAACGGTGGTGCGGCACCGGTTCGGGACGGCAAGGTCGTCGGGCTCACGAACGCGACCCCCGGCCCGAAGCTCGCGATCACGCACGACGGCCGGACGAAGATGACGGTGAACGTCACCGGTGCGACCAGCCCCTTCTGGCTCGTGCTCGGCGAGAGCCAGAACCCGGGGTGGAAGGCGAGCGTGCACGGTGCGGGCTCGCTCGGCGGGTCGCAGCTCGTCGACGGGTTTGCGAACGGCTGGCGCATCGACCCCAAGGGCGCGCAGTCGCTGACGGTCACCCTCGAGTGGACGCCCGAGCGCACGGTGCTCGCGGCGATCGCGATCTCCGTCGTCGGCGCGCTGCTGTGCCTGGTGCTGATCGCGCTCGGGTTCGCGCGGGCGCGCCGCCGCGTGGTCGCGCTCGAGGGCGCGCCCGACGCGGGGATCGACTGGCTGCCGACGTTCGCGTTCCCGTGGATCGTGCCCGGCGCGGCGCCCGCGCTGCGCACGCAGCTGCTCGTGGCCGTGCTCGGCGGCCTGCTCGGGACCGCCGTCGCAGGGATCGGCTACGGCGTGATCGCCGCGCTCCTGCTGCTGCTCGCGTTCCGCATCGAACGGGCGCGGGCCGCGCTCGCGATCGCGCCGCCGCTGCTCGTCGGCCTGATCGGCCTCTACATCGCGTCGAAGCAGCTGCACTCGCACTCGCCCGCGGTGTTCGAATGGCCGCTGTTCTTCTCACGCGCGGCCGCGCCCGCCTGGCTCGCGATCGTGCTGTTCGCCGCGGACGCGCTGTTCGAGATGGCGCGCCGCGAGCGCGACCCCGGCAGTTAGCGCGCCGCCCGCTCCCGCAAGAACGGGCGGGTCGCTCTGCGGGCCGCCCGCCGTGGCTCCCATCCCGCGTCAGGAGCGGCGGACGCGGGAACGGGCGGGTCGCTCTGCGGGCCGCCCGACCTGGCTCCCATCCCGCGTCAGGAGCGGCGGACGCGGGAACGGGCGGGTCGCTGTGCGGGCCGCCCGACCTGGCTCCCATCCCGCGTCAGGAGCGGCGAGCGCAGCGAGCGCGACCAAAAAGCACAGTGCTCAGATGACGACGGTGTAGGCGAGCTCCGCGTCGAGCCGGTTGTTCACGTGCACCGAGAGCGTGTGCGCGCCCGGTCGGGCCGCGTCGCCGCGCAACGGCAGCACGATCCGGAGGTCGACGGTCTCGAGCGGATCGAGCCGGCGCGTGCTCACGAAGATGGGACGGAGATCGTCGACGGAGGCGTCGATCGACACCGCGACCCGGTGAGTCTCGGCCGATATCGCGCGCGCCCGCAGGTGCAGCGACTCACCGGTGCGGAGATGATCCGACTCGAGCACCGCGTCGCGTACGCGCACCGCGACCTCGGGCGCGAAGCCGAGCAGCCGGCGGGCGCCGTCGTCGCCGTTGCGCGCGAGCACGTGCAACGCGCCCCGCACGACGCTGCGCGTGTGCAGCCCGCCCTCGGCGACCCAGCGCTGGATCGTTGCCAGCACCACGGTCGGCCGGGTCCGGGCCAGCGCCTCGAGCGTCTCGGCGACGTTCCGCCGCACCTCGGGATCGGGATCGTCCCGGTGCCGTGACAGCGCGAGCAACGTCTCGAGCGTGTCGTCGGCGGGAGTCGGCAGTGGAGTCATCGTCACCAAATCGACAATATGCGTCGGCGCGGCAGTGCTCTCGCGAGAACGGGCGGTGCGCTGCGCGGGCCGCCCGACGTGGTGCCGGAGGCGTCGAGGAGGGCGAAGCCTGCGAGCCCGACCATGAACACAGGCTATTTCGGCACGGTTTGGCGCAGGGGACGTGCGACGATGGGGCGTGCTCCAGGTCCGCGATCTCGCCGTCGAAGTCGGCGGCCGCCTCACGCTCGTCGGCGGCTCGTTCACCTTGCGGCCGGGCGACAAGGCGGGTCTCGTCGGGCGCAACGGCGCCGGGAAGACCTCGCTGCTCAGAGTGCTCGGCGGGGAGGCGCCCGCCGCGGCCGGCGTCGTGTCGCGGGGCGATCGCATCGGCTACCTGCCGCAGGACCCGAAACCGCATGGCGCGGGCGTCGACTCGACCGGCGTCTCGCACGTGCTCTCGGGCCGCGGGCTCGACGTGATCGCGCAGCGGCTCGAGAAGCGCCACGCCGAGGTCGACGAGAACCCGTCGGAGCGCAACCTCCGCCGCTTCGCCGACGCGCAGGAGGAGTTCGAGCGCCTCGGCGGGTACTCGGCCGAGTCGGAGGTGCGGCGCATCGCCGCCGGCCTGGGCCTGCGCAGCGACCGTCTCGACATGGCGATCCACTCCCTCTCGGGCGGTGAGCGTCGGCGCGTCGAGCTCGCGCGCATCCTGTTCGCGGGCAGCGACCTGCTGATGCTCGACGAGCCGACGAACCACCTCGACGTCGACGCCAAGCAGTGGCTCATGGGCTTCCTGCGCTCGTATCGCGGCGCGCTGCTCGTGGTGAGCCACGACCTCGTGCTGCTCGACCAGGCGATCACGCGCGTCCTGCACCTCGACGAGGGTGAGCTCATCGAGTACCGCGGCACCTACTCGCAGTACCGGACCGCGCGCGCGGCCGACGAGGAGCGGCGGACGAAGCTCGCGGGCCGGCAGGAGGCCGAGATCCATCGGCTCAGCGCGCTCGCCGACTCGATGCGGGGCCAGACCGCGAAGCGGGCGCGGCTCGCGAAGGTGCTCGACCACCGCGTCGAGCGGCTCGAGACCACGAAGGTCACGGCCGCGAAGAAGGAGCGGAAGCTCGCGGTGCGGCTGCCCGACCCGCCGCGCTCCGGCGCGACGGTGCTCGAAGCGTCGGATCTCGCCAAGTCGTTCGGCGCGAACACCGTGTTCGAGGACGTGTCGTTCAGCGTCGGGCGAGGGGAGCGGCTGCTCATCCTCGGTCTCAACGGTGCGGGCAAGACCACGTTGTTGCGGCTGCTCGTCGGTCAGCTCGAAACCGACCTCGGCGAGCACCATCTCGGTCACGGCGTCTCGATGGGCTACTACGCGCAGGAGCACGAGCTGCTCGTACCGGGCCGCTCGATGCTCGACCACATGCGCGAGACCGCGGCCGCGATGGGCCTCTCCGACCAGCAGATGCGCGCGCTGCTCGGCATGTTCGGGCTCTCGGGCGAGATGGCGTTCCAGGACGTCGCGACGCTCTCGGGCGGCGAGAAGACGAAGCTCGCGCTCGCGATGCTCGTCGCGGGCCGCCACAACCTGCTGCTGCTCGACGAGCCCACGAACAACCTCGACCCGCCGTCGCGCCTGGCGGTCGGCGCCGCGCTGCGGGGCTGGAAGGGGGCGATGGTGTTCGTGAGCCACGACACCGAGTTCGTCGCCGAGCTCGCGCCCCAGCGGGTCCTGCTCATGCCCGACGGCACCCTCGACTACTGGTCCGACGATCTCTTGGACCTGGTCGCACTGGCTTGAGGGAAGCGCACGCCAGCGCGAGCGAGCGAGCGAGAGGGTGGTGACTTTGCTGACGTTCGTGTCATAGAGTGCGCGGCGAGGGCGCCGAACCGGGGGGTTCTGAGATGCGTGAAGCACAGCGACGTGGTCAGGGACGCGGTCGTCGGGTGCCGGGCGACGCTGGTCAACGTGAGTTCCCGCGTCAGACCCGTTGGAGCCGAGGCGTCCTGGTCGTCGTCATCGCGGCGATGATCCTCGCCGCGTGCGGGAGCAGTGGCTCGAAGGCCGGGACGGGCGCCAAGCCCGGAACGAACTCGCCGAGCGTCACGTCGAAGACGCTCGGTTCGGGCGTGACCGCAGACTCGATCAAGATCGGCATCTCGCTGATCGACTTCAAGTGCATCCAGCAGTTCATCGACTTCACGCGTCCGAACCAGCAAGCGATCTATCAGGACTTCGTCGACGCGGTGAACAAGGGCGGCGGCATCAACGGCCGCAAGCTGGTCGCCGACTTCAACACCGAATGCCCGCTCACCTCGACGAGCGACCTCCTCGTGCAGATCTGCACCCACTTCACCGACGACGACAAGGTCTTCGCGGTCCTCGGCAACCTGAGTGACGCGGCCCAGGACGATGCGATCCACACGTGCATCGCGAAGAAGAAGAACACTCCCCTCATCACGTTCGACGTGACTCAGGCGATGATCGGTCAGGTTCCACCGGCGATGTTGATCTTCCCGGGCACGACACCGGAGCGATCGTCGGGCGTGCTGTTCGAGCTGTTGCAGAAGCAGCACCTCCTCAAGGGGAAGAAGCTCGCGGTGCTGGCGGACCAGACCTCCCAGGTGTCGGTGAAGGCGGCCGTGCTGCCGGCGATCAAGAAGACCGGCGTCGCGACGGGAACCACCGCGTACCTCACGATCAACGGTGCCGACACGACCGCGGCGCAGTCGCAGCTCGACAGCTTCATCCAGCGGTGGAAGTCCGAAGGGGTCAATGCGATCTTCGTCACGGGCGAGAACACCGTGACGAAGCAGTTCGTCGAGAAGGTGACGAAGCAGCTGCCGGGCGTGATGCTGATGACCGACACGGGCGACGCGCTGGCGCAGGGGCAGGACGAGACCAAGGCCGGCATGGACCCGAACCCGTACCAGGACATGTATATCGCCGGGGGCTTTGCGGCCGCGGACTACGCGAAGAGCGACAACTGGAAGTACTGCTCCGGGATCTACAAGGCCGCGACCGGCAGGACCCCGCCCGGACCCCTGACCGTTCGCAAGGTCAAGGTCGGCGGCAAGGAGTACACCGACGAGACCTACAACACCATCAACGACGCGTGTCAGATGATCTCGACGTTCGCCGAGATCGTCGCCAAGACGGGCCAGTACGTGAACGTGCCCAACTGGGTTGCCGCCGTCAATTCGTTCGGCCCGATCGTCAACCGCGGCGGCGGCCCGTACGCGTCGTTGTCGCAGGGCAAGTACGACGACGACGACACCTTCCAGCTGCAGCAGTTCGACTCGGCGCTGCCGCCGAACGGCAACTGGAAGCCGCTGACCCCGTACGAGAACCTGTCCAAGTAGGACACGTCCTCGTACGAACGGAACCCGGCGCCCGACCTACACGGTCGCCGGGTTCGCGTCGGCGTTCGAGCGCTGGATCGCGCGGTCGTCGGTACCGAGGTACGACGCGACGACGAGGGGGTTCGAACGAACCGTCTCGGGCTCGCCGTGCGCGATCACGCCGCCTGCCTCCAGGCAGTAGATGCGGTCACTGATCGACATGATGAGCGGCAGGTCGTGCTCGACGACGATGAGCGTCGCCTCGAGCTCGTTCTGGATCCGCTTGATGAGCGGTCCGAACGCCTCGGCCTCGCGCTGCGCAACACCGGCCGTCGGCTCGTCGAGGCAGATGACGCGGGGACGCACCGCGAGCATCGACGTCAGCTCGACGATGCGACGAGTGCCCGTCGAGAGCTCGACGATGAACCGGTCGGCGTAGCGGCCGAGCCCGAGGAAGTCGATGAGCTCGGAGGCCTCGGCGCGCCGCGTGCGCTCCTTGGCGATCGACCCGGGATAGAACAGCAACGAGCCCCAGAACGATGTGCGCCCGCGCGCTTCGAGCGCCAGTTGCACGGTCTCGCGGACCGTCAGCTCGGGGAACAACGTCGCGGCCTGGAACGTGCGGCCGAGCCCGGCCCGGGCACGGAGGTACGCCGCGTGTCCCGAGACGTCGCCGCCGAGCAGTTCGACCTTGCCCCGACTCGGCACGTAGCCGCCGATCGCGTTCAAGAGCGTGGACTTGCCCGCGCCGTTCGTGCCGATGAGGCCGATCACCTCTCCCGGCATGGCGTGGAAGTCGACATTGTTCACCGCGACGATGCCGTCGAACTCGACGTCGAGCCCGATCGTGCGCAGCGCGCTGCCGTCACCGTTCGTCGGCGGGGGGGTGGTCGCGCGCACCGAGAGCGAGACCGGTGGGGCCGTGACGGTCTTCGCCGGCCGCTCGGGCAATCGCTGCTCGACCCAGCGCAGGATGTGGCCGCGCGCGGCGTACCCGAGCTGGGTGAAGCCACCCGGGACGTAGAGCAACACGATGAGCAGTCCGATGCTCGAGGTGAGCAACTCCACCGTGTCGTTCTTCGGCCAGAACAGCGGAAGGCCGACGACCCACAACGCGCCCGTCACCGCGCCGGCCAGGCTGCCCAGGCCGCCGATCACGGCGATGGCGACGAGGGAGAGGGAGTCTTCGACGCGAAAGAACGCGTTCGTGTAGTCGAAGTTCTGGACTGCTCCCGCGAGGACACCGCCGCCGAGTCCCGCGACGAAGCCGGCGACCGCGAACGACGTGAGCTTCGCTCGCGTCGGCGACACGGTGAACGCAGCCGCTCCCGCCTCGTTCTCGCGGACGCCGACGATCGCGCGGCCGATGCCCGTTCGCCGCAGGTGCCCGACCAGTAGGAGCACGAGCACCAGGACGCCGAGCGCGAAGTAGTAGTACGCGCGGTTGTGGAACGTCAGGTCGACCGGTCCCAGCTTGCCCCGGTCGAGCTCGCCGCTCGTCGAGCCTTCCAGGCCGACGAAGAGCGGGCGGGGGAAGATGTACACCTCGGCTGCGATCGCGAAGGCCATCGTGCTGATCGCGAGCAGGAGCCCGCGCACACGGAGCGCGCCGATGCCGACCGCGGCGGCAAAGATGCTGCTGACCGCGCCGCCGAGGAACAACGCGAGGACGAACGGCACGCGGTGCACGGTGCCGGATCGGTCGATGGCGGCCGGGAACACGACCGCGCCGACCGCGATGCAGAGCACCGCCGCCGAGGCCGCGATCGCGCGGACTCGCCTGCTGCGGCGCCGCGCCACGGTGGTGCTGATCGCGACCGCCGCGAGCACGACGAGGAGCAAGCCGGCGGCCATCGGAAACGGACGCACCGCGCCGGCGGCGAGCCGGTGTGAGCGGAAGCCGATGTTGAGCGTCGCACCGCGCACGAGCGTGCCCGCGATCAGCGCGCCCACGCCGGCGAACGCGGCCTGCCCGAGCGAGAGCTGACCGGCCCAGCCGGTGAGCACGGTGACCGAGACCGTGATGATCGCGGTCGCCAGGATCAAGGCGTACGCCTGATGGTGCGCCGACGACGTGGTGACGAGCGGAACGACGATCGCGACGGCGAGCGCGATCCATGCCACGAGGTTGGGCATGCGCCGTACCCACCACAGCTCGCGGAGGTGTTCGGGCACGGGAGGCACGCGTGGCGCGAAGGAGAAGGTGTCGGTGGTCGTCGCGTCGGCTCGGCTGATGCGGGCGACGAGAGCCAGCACGAGGATGAACAGCACGAACTCGACCAGGCCCGGTGTGTTCGGGAAGTTGTACAGCAGCACTTGATAGAGCAGGCCGACGCCGACCGCGCCGGCAACGGTGCGCGGGAACGACGTCATGCCGCCGATCAACGCCGCCGTCAGCGCGAGCAACAACGTCTCCGGACCGACTTGCACGAGGTCGGTCGTGCCGCTCTGTGTCGCGTAGAGCACGAGCGCGACGCCCGACAGCAGTCCCCCGATCGTCCAGATCGCGGTCGACATCAGCTTCGGGCTGATGCCCGTGAGACGCGCGAGGTCGGGATTGGTCGCCGAGGCACGGACCGATTCACCGAAGACGGTGTGGCCGAGGAGCCACCACAGCCCGACCGTCACGATCGGTACGACGATCAGCGCGAGGACCTGCGGACCGGTGACCACGATGTTCGTCATCTGCAGGTGGACGCCGGCGACGCTGAGATGGAAGAGCGACGAGATCGTCCATTGCGAGCTCATGGGCGTCGGGAAGGTCGTCTGGAACCTTCCGGCCTGGTATTCGGGCAGCGTGCGCACGACCGCCTGCATGAGTTCGGCGACGCCGATGGTTGCAACGAGCACGATGACGCGGGGCGCCTTCGCGAGCCGCCGGATGACCACCATCTCGATCACGGCGCCGGCGGCCGTGGTGGTGAGCAGCGCGAGCGTGAAGGCGAGCCAATACGGGAAGTGCGAATTGACGACCATGACCGCGAGGAGCGCGGCCGCGGGGAGGCCGATGTCGGCGACTGCAAAGTTGATGATGCGCGTCGACCGGTAGATCAGCACGATTGCCATTGCGAGCACCGAGATGATCAACCCCTGCACCACGCCGATGAACAGCAGGTTTGCAGTCGTGATCTGAGGCTGGAAGAACGAGGCGAGCATCAGCCGCCTTCGGTGCCGAAGAAGACCGCGCGGGCGAGGTCGTCGCGCTCCATGAGCTCCTGTGCGTCACCTTCGAACTTGACCTGACCCTTTTCCAGGAAGATGGCCCGGTCGGAGATCGCGAGGGCGACGTTCAACGACTGTTCGACGATGATCATGGTCTGGCCGCGGGCGCGGAGCTGGTCGACGAGCTCGAGCAGCCGCTGGACGATGACGGGCGCGAGGCCGAGCGAGAGCTCGTCGATCAAGAGGATCTCGGGCTCCTGCATCAGCGCCCGGCTGAGTGCGAGCATCTGCTGCTGGCCGCCGGAGAGACTCCGCGCCTGCTGCTTGGGCCGTTCGGCGAGCTCGGGGAACAGTTCGAGCACGTTCGCGATGCGGGCCTCGAGCTCGTCACTCGTGCCGCCGCGTAGCCGCGCCGCGACGGTGAGGTTCTGCATGACCGTGAGGCTGGGGAACACGCCCTTCCCGCCGGGAAGCTGCACGATCCCGTGCTTCACGCGTTGCTCCGGGGCGACGAACGTGATGTTGCGACCGTGGAGTCGCAGGACTCCACGCTCGGGCACCTCGAGCCCGCTGATGCAGCGCAGAATCGTCGACTTGCCCGCGCCGTTCGTGCCGAGCAGGGCGACGCATTCACCGCGATGGATCTCGAAGTTGACGTCGAACAGGACCTGTACGGGACCGTAGGAGAAGTCGGTGTTGACCATTTGCAGCACCGGAGTGCTGGCGCCTTCGACCGAGCGCTTGCGTTGCTCCTCTTGTTCTTCGAGGAGTTCCTCGACGACGAGCGAGAGGTCGTGGCGGATGAACCGGGCGCCGTTCATCAGGAGGAGGCTGCCGATGATGCTGGTCGGCACCAGGAGGATGAACACGGTCGTGCGCACACCGAAAGAGTTGGTGAAGAAGTCGGCGAGGATCGCGCCGCCGAATCCGCCGATGAACACGATGTACATCACGCCCATCGCGATCCCGAGCCCGCGGAGCCGGTACGGGCACACGGCCTGCAGCACCGGCGTGACCATCGCGAACGCGCACGCCGTGAGCACCGCCTGCGGGATGCCCCAGATGACGAACATCGTCGTGCTGTGCGTCGACACCTGCAACGGCGTGAACAGCGCGGACGGCAGGATGAGCAGCCCGACGAGCGTGAGCGCCTTCGCCGGATTCTTCCGGTAGGTGCGGTCGAAGTAGCGGCCGACCGGATAGAGGAACGGGACCGCGGACCAGCCGGCCAGACTGAGGATGAATCCGCGGTGCAACGTGTTGGTGACGTGCAGCGTGTCGTTCAGGTAGAGCACCTGCAGGCTGCCGAGCGCGAAGATTCCGAAACCGAGCGCCGCGAACGCGGCGATCGACGTGCGCACCGTGGCGATCTTCTTCAGCCTCGCGAACGCGGCCTCCATCGACGGCTGCATCGGGTTCTCGTCCTCGATGACCTCGCCGAGGACGTCGTCCTTCTCGTACTGTCCGCGCGGGGGCTCACGCATGAAGAACGCTGCGATCGCGACGATGCCGCCCGGAATGCCGAGCACGAAGAACGCCCAGCGCCAGCCTTCCTTGCCTCCGACCCAGGTTGCGATCGCGCCGACGAGTACCGGGCTGATGTTCCCGAGCACCTGCTGGCCGATGTTCAGGGCGGCCGACATCCGAGCCCGGATGCCGATCGGATAGTTGTCGGCCAGGAGCGGCTGGTGTACCGCGATGCCGTCCGCCTTCGCGATGCCGGTGGCGCAGACGATCCAGAAGAAGACGAACGCGCTGCCGGCCAGTCCGGAGAGGAACGTGCAGAGCGCCGCCACCAGGCTCGCGCACGCGACGATCGGCACCCGCTTCATCCGGTCGGCGAGCCAACCCATCGGGACCGCGCCCAGCGCGTAGAAGAGGCTCGACGCCGACGTGATGAACACGACCGAGCCGCTGCTGATGTGGAACGTCGAGCGCAGCTCGGGCTCGAGCGTCTGGACCGCGTTCAGGGTGAGCTGGTCGAGGGAGATCAGCAGGCCCAGCACCACGAACATGAAGACGCCGCCCTTGGCGAACGCGTCCTTGAAATCGATCGGCTCGGAATTGACGCCGGGAAGCAGGTCGTCCGGGAAGATGATCTGTTCCTTGGCGCGAGCCTGGGCCGCCTGGCGGGCGGCCTCCTCGTCGAGCACGGTGGCGGCGAGCGAAGCGGCGCTGCCCTCGGGCTGGCCGGCTGATTGCAGATCGGTCACGCGGTCTCCGGATTGCAGGCGGCCCCCCGGGCCTGCGGGTGTCGGGATGGTAAACGCTGACTGACGTTCGTGTCAGCTACGCAGAGAGGTTTGCGTTGCGTGGTGACGCCGGCTTCGGCTTCCGAGCGTGCCTGCGACGCGACCTCCGAAGTCGTTTCTCGTCGCGGACCGCAACCTGCGAGGTCCCGCCAGGAAGAGTGGGCAGCGCGCACCACAACTGCCTCGAGGCCGGCGTGAGGTGCGTGCGACGTGCACGCGTCGACTCCTGCGTTCCTGTGTACGGTGCGGAAATGAGCCCGAAGTCGTTCTTCCTATCGCCCGAGATCCACGAGTACCTGCTCGATCACGGGCAACGGCCAGACACGATTCAGCAGTCGCTGATCGAGGCGACCGCGTCGTTGGGAGCGGTGTCGGGGATGCAGATCGCGCCCGAGCAGGGCGCGTTCATGACGATGCTCACGCAGTTGGTGGGGGCGCGTTCGGCCGTCGAGGTCGGGACGTTCACCGGCTACTCCGCGCTGTGCATCGCGCGCGGGTTGGTCCGGGGCGGCCGGTTGTTGTGTTGCGACGTGAGCGAGGAGTGGACGTCGATCGGGCGCGCGCATTGGGAACGCGCGGGTGTCGCGGACCGGATCGATCTCGTGATCGCGCCCGCGGTCGACACGTTGTCGAAGTTGCCGGAAGAGGAGACGATCGACATCGCGTTCATCGACGCCGACAAGCCGAACTACCCGGCCTACTTCGAACAGCTGGTTCGGAGGCTGCGGCCGAACGGGTTGTTGATGGTCGACAACGTGTTGTGGAGCGGGCGCGTCGTCGACGACTCGGATCAGAGCGACAACGCGGTCGCGATCCGCGCGTTCAACGATCTGGTCGCGAGCGATCCCCGCGTCGACGCCGTCATGCTCCCCGTCTCCGACGGCCTCACCCTCCTCCGCAAGCGGTCTGCGAACTGATCGAGTTGGGTGACGCGCGGGCGTCACTTTTCTCGATCAGATCCGAGAAAGCCCTGGTCGGCGGCGCGACCGGTCGTGCGGCCGACGGAGCCGCGGCGGTGCGGCTCAGCCCTGGGAGCGGAGGAACTTGTAGATCGGTGCGAACTTCTTCATCGTCGAATCCGGCAACGGCACGAGCTCGCCGATGAACTTGGCTCCCCAGATGATCCGCGCCGTGCGCTCGACCAGCATCGCGATCTTCAGCGCGTCCTGCGGGTCCTTGCCGACGGTCAGAAGCCCGTGGTTCGCCATCAACACCGCGGCGCGGTCGGCGACCCAGTTCGAGACCTCTTCACCGAGGTCGTCCGAGCCGGTGACCTTGTAGTTCGCGACCGGCACGTCACCGCCGACGTACACGTCGAACTCCTCGATCACACACGGGATCGGTTGGTGCGTGACCGCGAACATCGTGCAGTGCATCGCGTGCGAATGAATGACGGCGTTGATGTCCTCGTGCTTCCGCAGGCACCCGAGATGCAACGCCTTCTCGGTCGTCGGGTTGCGCGTGCCTTCGAGGACGTTGCCGTCGAGGTCGCACACGACGAGGTCGTCGAGCGTCATCGTCTCGTACGCGAGCGACGACGGCGTGAGTACTGCGTTTCCGTCGGGCAAACGTGCCGACAAATTGCCGGCCGTGCCCTCCACGAGACCCTTGGCGATCATCTCCTTCGCGGTCGCCAGGAGCATTTCCTTCGTCTCCTGGGCCGTGAGCTTCGTCGCCATCAGGCGAGCACCTCCGGGTTGACGCAGTTGACGGGCTTCTCGCCGGCGAGGATGCGTCGCACGTCGTCGGCGATGAGCTTCGAGTGGTTCGCCTCGGTGTCGTAGGTCGCGCCGCCGATGTGCGGTGTCAGCACGACGTTGTCCATCGAGCAGAGCGGGTGATCCTTCGGCAGGTGCTCCCCGACGAAGTGGTCGAGACCGGCGCCGCCGAGATGACCCGACTGCAACGACGCGACGAGCGCGTCGGTGTCGTGCAGCGCGGCGCGCGCCGAGTTGACGTAGATCGAGCCGGGCTTCATCTTCGCGAACTGCGCGGCGCCGATCAGACCCGTCGTCTCGGGCGTCACCATCGCGTGCATCGACACCACGTCCGACTCCGCGAGCAGGTCGTCGAGCGAGTGCGTCGCTTCGGAGTTGTACGGGTCGTAGGCGATGACCTTCATGCCGAGGCCTTCGAGGCGCCACTTCGTCGCGCGCCCGACCGCGCCGAGTCCGACGACGCCGGCGGTGCGCCCGGCGAGTTGCCAGGCGCGGAAGCGCTGGTAGGGGATCTTGCCGCCCGCGTACACCTGCTCGGCTCTGACGTCGCGGTCCGCGGCGACGATGAAGCGGTTGGTCGCGAAGAGGAGTGCGACGGTCATCTCCGCGACGGCGTCGGCGTTGCGTCCGGGCGCGCGCAGGACGGGGATCCCGGCCTTCGTCGCGCCTTCGATGTCGACGTTGTTCGGGTCGCCGCGGCAGGAGCCGATGACCGTGAGGTCGCAGTCGAAGACGGGTCCCTTCACGGAGTCGGACTCGACGATCAGGATCGTCGCGCCCTCCTGCCGCACCCGTTCCGCGAGCTGCTCGGCTTTGTACAAACGGAGCGTCGGCTGGTCGATCCAAGGATCGAGCACGACGTCGGCGAGACCCTGAAGCGTGTCGAGTCCTTCGCCGCGGAACGGCGCCGTCACCAGCGCTTTCGGTCGATCGGTCACGTCCGCATCCTGCCACGCACATGACACGCCCGTCAGTTTCGGGAGGCCACCTGGATCTGATCGAGTTGAGCGACCGTCCGCGTCACCTCGCTCGATCAGTTCGCCGGCGCCGCGTCACGCCGCCCGTCGCCGCTCGCGAAGGTGTGCGCGCACCGTTGTCGCGACCATCTCGGGCTGGTGGACGACCTGCTCATACGTGAACCGCACGATGCGAATGTCGCGCAAGCCGAGCGCGTTGGCGCGCACGTTGTCGGCGGATCGCTGTGCCGGCGTCGCGTGCGCGACGTTGCCGTCGAGCTCGAAGAAGAGACGCAGATCGGGATAGCCGGAGTCGAGATACGCCATCCGGCCGTCGGGCCGTCGCACCGGAACCTGGCACTCGGGCCGCGGAAGGTTGTGCTCCTCGAGCACGCGCAGGAACCGTCGTTCGAGCACGCTGTGCGGCGTTGCCAACAGGTCGGCGCGCTTCTCGAGCAATCGTCCGAGCGCAGCGACGCCATTGCGGCCCCGCTCGCGAACGTCGGCATGCGCTTCGGCGACGTCCTCTCGCCTGACGGTGCCGTCGCGTTCCGCACCGTCGAGCGCGTGTTCGACGCGCGCCTCGTCGGTCACCGCCGCGAGCGTGCAGAGCGTGCGTTCCGGAGTCGAAACGGGGATGCCGTCGACCTCGCACACGTCGATATCGCCCCAGTACGCGGAGCTGTGCACGATGACACCGTCCATGCGGAAGTCGCGTCGACCTTGCGGCACGGTGATCTCGACGACGCCCGGCGCGAAGTCGTCGAAGCGGTGGAGTGCGGCGGCGCTTCGATGGGAAGCGGCCGCGCCGGGGCCGGCGGCGAGACAGGCGGCGAGTAGCCGCTGTCGCCAGGTGGTCGGGTGTCCGGCGATCCGAAACGCGTGCCGTGAGAGTCGCTCGATCCGACCCTGCGCGACGCGCAGTCGAAGCTGCCGGTCAGTGAGGCCCACCGAGTGGGCGTCGGCGCGCGTGAAGAGGCCGTGTTGCAGTGCGGCGACGCGTGCGATCGCGCCGTCGGCCATTCGTCGCTTCATGGAGGCTTCCCGGTTCTGCTCGAAGACCATCGACGGGGGAAGCCGGGTCGCGTCGATTCGACGACAACCGCGCGCAGGATCGCACGCGGGTGCGACGGGGAAGCGGGGGTACGGGGGATCTGATCGAGCCAGGCGACGCGCGAGCGTCGTCAAACTCGATCAGATCCCCGGCACCCCCTAACGTGCCACGCGTATGGCGATTCACTACGAGCGCAACGACTCGCATGTCGTGCTCATCACGATCGACCGGCCCGAAGCACGCAACTCCTGCGACATGGAGCACTTCAAGCTCCTGCGCGAAGCCTGGGAGCGATTCGATCAGGACGACGACGCGTGGGTTGCGATCATCACGGGCGTCGACGACGCGTTCTTCACCGGCGCGGACCTCAAGAAGTACGTCCCCGAGATCACGAAGCTCCAGAAGCAGATCGCGGAAGAAGGCCTGACCGAGATCAACGGCTATCGCCTCGACGACGGCACTCGCGCCGTGCTCCGCAACTGGCCGCTCTACAAGCCCGTCGTCGCTGCGGTCAACGGCTTCTGCACCGCCGGCGGCATGGAGATGCTCGGCGGTGTCGACATCCGGGTCGCGTGCCCCGAAGCGAAGTTCGCGGTCATGGAACCGAAGCGCGGCTTGTTCGCGGGCGGCGGAACGACGGTCCGACTGCCGCGCCAAGTGCCGTGGGCGCAGGCGATGGAGTTCCTGCTCTGTGCGGATCTCGTCGACGCGCAACGCGCCTACGACATGGGCCTCCTGAACGCGATCGTCCCGAGAGAGCAGCTGCTCGACAAGGCGTACGAGTTCGCGAACCGCATGACCGCGAACGCGCCGCTCGCGGTGAAGGCGACGAAGCAGAGCGCGCTGCAGGGCCTGTACCACGACGAGGACACGACGAAGCAACTGCGTGGCGCGGTGCGCAAGCTGCGGGAAGCGCTGCTGACGATCGAGCCTGGCAACGCCGAGACGGCGACGACCGCGATCGCGAACAGCGCGGTCATCCTCGAGTCGCTCGGCAAGGAGCTGCGCACCGCATTCGAGAAGGAGAGCCGGCTCTCGAGCGCGATCTTCCAGACGGAGGACGCGCGGGAAGGGCCCAAGGCGTTCGCCGAGAAACGAAAGCCCAACTGGCAGGGTCGATGAACGCGGTCGATCCGCGCACACCCTGCATCATCGGCGTCGGCAGTCGCACCTGGCACCCGGACGACGTTGGCGAAGCCGGTGCACCCGAGCCGCTCGCCATGTGGGTCGACGTCGCGCGCGCGGCCGCAACCGATTCGCGAGGCCGCGACGTCCTGAACGCGGTCGACAGTGTCAACGTCGTCTACTGCCAGACCACGCAGTACGACGACCCGCCCGCGCGCCTTGCCGAGACGCTCGGCATCTCGCCCCGCCACCGGTATTACTCGGGGATCGGTGGCACCACGACACAGCAGCTCGTGTCGACGGCGGCCGAAGCGATCCTGAAGAACGAGCGCGACGTCGTCCTCATCGCGAGCGCGGAAGCGCTCGCCACGCAACGCAAGGCGAAGCAGAAGGGCGAGCGCATCGCCTATTCGTTCCGGCCCGCCGAGAAGCGGCCGTATCCGTGGGAAGCGCCGATGCACCCGGCCGAGATCGCGCACGAGGTGTTCCAGGCCTGGCTCACGTTCGCCGTGTTCGACAACGCGCGCCGCGCCCACCGCGCAGAACCACTCGACCTCTACCGACGTGAGATCGGCGAGATGATGGCGCCGCTGACGGAGATCGCGGCGCGCAATCCGGACGCGTGGTTTCCGATCGAGCGGACCGCCGACGAGCTCGTCACGCCGT
This sequence comes from Acidimicrobiia bacterium, assembly GCA_036271555.1. NCBI lineage: Bacteria > Bacillati > Actinomycetota > Acidimicrobiia > Acidimicrobiia bacterium. The sequence continues at coordinate 64,967 of DATBAK010000084.1, read as the reverse complement.
CGGCCGGCAACCGCATGGTCGGCTACCCGTACACGAAGTACATGGTCGCGATCATGGACATCGACATGGCGGCCGCGTTGATCGTGACGAGTCACGAGCGCGCCGACGCGCTCGGTGTCCCCGCCGACCTACGGGTCTACCTGCGGGGATGGTGCTACGCGACCGATCCCGTCTACGTCGCCGAGCATCGCGAGATGTGGCGATCGCCGGCGATGGCGGCGGCTGCGAGCGCGGCCGCGCAACAGGCGAACGTCGCGATCGACGATCTCGCGCACTTCGATCTCTACAGCTGCTTCGGCAGCAGCCTGAACTTTGCTCGCGACGCTCTCGGACTCGAGCCCGACGACGCGCGACCTCTGAGCGTCACCGGCGGGCTGCCGTATCACGGCGGTCCGGGCAGCGGGTACATGACCCACTCGATCGCGCAGATGGCGCGCGTGTTGCGCGGTGATCCGGGTGCGTTGGGCATGGTCAGCGGCGTCGGCATGACGATGACGAAGCACGTCTTCGGCGTGTACTCGACGACTCCTGCGGCCGTGACGCCCCCCGATCAGATGAGCGTGCAAGCGGCGCTCGACGAGGTGGATCAAGCGGTCATCGCGGACACGTGGGACGGCGACGCGACCGTCGCCGCGTATTCCGTCGTGCACGGGCGTGACGGCGGGCCCGAGTGGGCGCTGCTCGTGTGTGACGTCGAATCCGACGGTTCGTGCCGCACCTACGCGCGGTCGAGCGATGCCGAGTTGATGGCGTGCGCGGAGTCCGAGGAGCTCGTCGGACAACGGGTCCAGCTCGAGTCGACGGCGCTCGATCTGCCGACCGGGCCCGGTCACCGCAACCTCGCGACGCTCGCGCGCTGACGCCGAACACGCACCAACAGGGCCGTCCACAGGGCAGCCGAGGGCTGCTGCGAACTGATCGGTTCAGGTGACGCGACGCGTCGCCGGGCTCGATCAGATCATCGACCCGACGCGTCGCCGAGCTCGATCAGATCATCGACCCGGCGTCACCGGCGGCCGAGAGCTCCGGCGAACTGATCGGTTCAGGCGACGCGACGCGTCACCGAACTCGATCAGATCCCGAGCCAGATCCCGAGCCGGGAGAAACGCGGGTTCGATTGACAGGCCGACGTGGCGTCCTTAACTTGCGCCGATACACTCACAATGTGACTCCCGTCACACCGGCTGAGGACCGGTGCGACAACGAGACGGAGGCACTCGGGTCCCGGTGCAAACCGGTACGGACGGCATTCGGACAGCAGGGGGGAACGTGGCCACATCGCTTCGCGCGCGCCGACGCTCGACGATCGGGATCGGCGGCGCCGCGCTCGTCGTCGCGCTCGCGCTCGTCGCATCCGCGTGTTCCAGCAGCGGCAGCAGCGCCAACGGCACCAACGGCAACAACCCGGCGACGACGCCGACCACGTCGGGCACGGCGGTCAAAGGCGGCTCGGTCGTCTGGGCGCTCCCTGCCGAGACGAGCGCCGGCTACTGCCTGGCCGAGGCGCAGCTCGCGATCTCCGGTGAGCAGGTGGCCCGCGCCATCTACGACACGCTGACGGTGCCGAACTCGAAGGACGAGTACGTCGGCATGCTCGCGGAGTCGGTCACGCCGAACGCGACGAACACGCAGTGGACGATCAAGCTGCGTCCGAACATCAAGTTCTCCGACGGCACCGCGCTCGACGCGACCGTCGTGAAGAACAACCTCGACGCCTACCGCGGCGCGTACCCGAACCGGGCACCGTTGCTCTTCAAGTTCGTGTTCGGCGCCTACGTCAAGAGCACGACGGTCGTCGACCCGATGACCGTGCAGGTCGACACGGTGCCGTGGACCGCGTTCCCCGCATACCTCTACGGCGCGGCTCGCGTCGGCATGATGGGACAGGCGCAGCTCGACGACAAGAACAACTGTGCCAAGCACCTCGTCGGCACCGGGCCGTTCATCGAGAAGAGCTGGAAGGTGAACGACGCGTTCATCGCGACGCGCAACCCGAACTACTGGCGCAAGGACGCGAACGGCGTGCAGCTGCCGTACCTCGACCAGATCACGTTCAAGCCGATCGTCGACAGCTCGACGATGCTGAACGGGATCCAGTCGGGCAACATCAGCCTTGCTCTGGACGACGGCGCGATCAACATCGTGCAGTACCGCTCGCTGGCCGCATCGCACAAGATCCAGCTCACCGAGTCGCAGAAGTACCCGGAGCTCGCGTACACGTTGTTCAACGTGACGAAGCCACCGTTCGACAACATCAACGCGCGGCTCGCGTTCGCGTACGCGGTGAACGCGCCGCAGGAGAACAAGCTCCGGAACAAGGATGTGAGCCCGCTCGCGCAGGGTCCGTTCGGTCCGGGTGTGATGGGCTACCTCAAGGACTCGGGCCTGCCGCAGTACAACCCGACGAAGGCGAAGCAATACGTCGCCATGTACAAGCAGCAGACGGGCAAGGACCTCTCCTTCACGTACCTGTCCCCGGGCACCGACCCCGAAGGCTTGAAGACGATCGACCTCATCAAGACCTACCTCTCGCAGGTCGGGATCAAGATGGGTGTGCAGTCGGTCGACGAGTCGCAGGGCATCAACGACGTCATCGGCAAGCAGTTCCAGGCGACGGCGTGGCGCAACCACGCCGGGTTCGACCCCGACACCGAGTGGGTGTGGTGGCACTGCGACTCGCCCGCCGGACAGCCGTGCGACAACCTCGTGAACTTCAACGGGTTCAACGACGCGGTGATCAACAAGGCGCTCGAGGACGGCCGCAGCGCGACGGACGTCGCGCAGCGGACGAAGGACTACGAGGACGTCAACCGCGAGTTCGCGAAGCAGGTCTACGACGCGTGGGGTTGGTACTCCGACTGGACCGTTCCCGCGCAGAACAACGTCCACGGCATCGGCAACCTGCCGCTTCCCAACGGCGACCAGCCGTTCCCGGGCTTCACGAGCGGCATCGACCCGGCCGGCGTCTGGCTGTCGAAGTGACCGCGTGACCGGTCGCACGGAGGAACGGTTCGAGCAGTAGGAACGGAGGGAACGGCACGTGGGCTTCTGGCTGCGGCGACTCGGTCGCCTCGTGGTCGTGCTGATCTGCGTGTCGTTCTTCTCGTACCTGCTGCTCGACCTCCTTCCGGGTGATCCGGTCACGACGATCGCCGCGTTCGCACCCGCGAGCGTTCGCGACAAGCTGAAGCACGACGCGCATCTCGACGAGCCGGTCTACGAGCAGTACTGGCATTGGCTGTCGAACTTCTCGCACGGCAACCTCGGCAACTACTACCGCTCGTCGGGCGTCGACAAGGTCGCGCCCGATGTCAGCAGCTCGCTGCCGGTGTCGCTGCAGCTGATGCTGTACTCGCTGATCCTCACGGTGCTGATCGCGATCCCGTTAGGGGTGTTCAGCGCGTTCTGGGAAGGCACCTGGTTCGACCGATTAGTGAACGCGACCGCGTTCGGCGCGATCGCGTTCCCCGACTTCGCCCTCGGACTCGTGCTCGCCTACGTCGTGGGCGTGAAGCTGAGATGGTTACCGCCGGGTCAGTACGCGCACCCGTCGCAGGGTCTGGTCAAACACTTCAGGAGCATGGCGCTCCCGGCGATCAGCCTCGCGACCGGACAGATCGCGGGCTACATGCGACTGTTGCGGACCGACATGATCGCGACGCTGCAGGAAGACTTCATCACAATGGCGAAGGCCAAAGGGATGCCGTCTCGGCACATCCTCTGGCGGCACGCGCTCCGTCCCTCGAGCCTCACGGTGCTCACCGTCGCGGGGCTCAACGTCGGCGCGCTCATCGGCGGTGCAGTCGTGATCGAGGTCGTCTTCCAGCTCCCGGGCATGGGCCTGTTGCTCGCATCGAACATCCGCGCGCAGCAGTTCATCGCGGTGCAGAGCATCGTCGCGATCTTGGCGATCGGCTACGTCGTGGTGAACACGCTCATCGACCTGCTCTACATGAAGCTCGATCCCAGAGTGCGCAGCATGGCCGCGCTCCGGTAGCCAGGACGTGGACGGACAAGCCGCATGAGCACCATCGGTTTCGAGGCGTCGCCCGAACTGCTGACCGAACCCGAGGGGTCGCCCGACGCGGCCGCCCGGGTCGAGGTCGCGCCGAACCGTCGGCTCGGCTTCGGCGGTTGGTTCGCGATCATCTGGCTCGCGCTCGTGCTGATCGGCGCAGTGCTCGGGACCTTGCTCCCGGGCATCCACGGCTACCGCACCGTCTTTCTCGACGACACGAGCACGAAGCCGTTCACCCACGGCCACCTGCTCGGCGTCGACGACGTCGGCCACGACGAGTTCTCGAACCTCGTCCTGGGTGCGCGCACGTCGCTCGAGATCGGGCTCGGCTCGGTGCTCGCCGGCATCCTGATCGGTGGGACGCTCGGCCTGATCGCCGGCTACTTCAGAGGCACGATCGACCTCATCATCAGCACCGTGTTCGACGTGCTGCTCGCGGTGCCGGCGCTGATCCTCGCCCTTGCGCTCACGGCGTTCCTCAGGGGCGATCCGACGAAATCCCACCTGCCCGCCGAGATCGTGCTGATCATCGCGCTCGGAACCGTGTCGACACCGGTGCTCGGGCGCATCACGCGCGCGAGCACGCTCACGTGGTCGCAGCGCGAGTTCGTGATGGCCGCGCGCGCGCAAGGCGCGAAGAACGCCCGCATCATGGTGCGCGAGGTGTTACCGAACGTGATTCCCGCGATGCTGTCGATCGCGCTGCTCGCGATCGGCGTGGTGATCGTCGCCGAAGGCGGCTTGAGCTTCCTCGGCGTCGGCGTCGATCCGACCGTCAAGCCGTCGTGGGGCAATCTGATCGCGAGCTCGGCGTCGGTTCTCAACACTGAACCCTGGCTCGTGTTCGGCCCGATCGTCGCGTTGTTCCTCACGGTGCTGTCGCTCAACTTCCTCGGCGACGTCGTGCAGGCGCGCTTCAACGTGCGGGAGTCGGCGGTATGAGCCCGAAGCGCAAGGTGGGCGAGCGCTTCTCCGACGCACCGCTCGACGGTCCGCTGCTCGAGGTCCACAACGTCATCACCCATTTCAAGACGGGCCGTGGCGTCGTGCGCGCGGTCGACGGCGTGTCGTTCTCGCTCGAGCGCGGCAAGACGCTCGGCATTGTCGGTGAGTCGGGGAGCGGCAAGTCGGTCCTGTCGAAGTCGATCATGGGGCTGCTGCCGAAGCGGAACGTCGTGCGCGGCGGGAGCATCAAGTTCGAGGGTCGGGAGATCGGCGCCGCGACCCCGAGGGAGATGCAGCACTACTGGGGCACCGAGATGTCGATGGTGTTCCAAGACCCGATGACCGCGCTGAACCCGGTCATGCGCGTGGGCAAGCAGATCACCGAATCGCTGCGGTACCACCTCGACGTGTCGCGCGACTACGCGCAAGAGACCGCGCTCACGCTGCTCGAATCGGTGGGCATTCCCGAGCCGCAGCGGCGACTGCGCGAGTACTCGTTCCAGCTCTCAGGAGGCATGCGGCAGCGCGTGATGCTCGCGATCGCGCTCGCGTGCGGCCCGAAGATGCTGTTCGCCGACGAGCCGACGACCGCGCTCGACGTGACCGTGCAGGCGCAGATCCTCGACCTGCTCCAGACGCAGCAGCGCGAGCGGTTCATGGCGATGATCCTCGTGACGCACGACCTCGGCGTCGTGGCGGGACGCGCCGACGACATCGCGGTGATGTACGCCGGCAAGATCGTCGAGAAGGCGCCGGCGCGCACGCTCTTCAGCCAGATGCGCCACCCGTACACCGAAGCGCTGATGAAATCGATCCCGAAGCTCGCGCTTCCGAGCCACTCGCGCCTCGACTCGATCGCGGGGCGTCCGCCCGATCTCGTGCACCCGCCCAAGGGCTGCAACTTCGCGCCGCGCTGCCCGTACGCGCAGGCGCGCTGCCACGAAGAGGAGCCACCGCTCGAGTCGCGCGGCACGCCCGGTCACGAGTTCGCGTGCTTCTACCCGGTCGGCACCCCCGAGGGAGCCGACGCGCTCGCGCACAACCAGTCGCCGGCCGCCGCCGACACGAGCGGCGACACTGCGGCGACGCCCGCGGCGGGGAGCGCCTGATGGCGGGGAGCGGCACCGCGCACCTGCGCCCGGCGGACGAGGTCCTGCTGCGCGTCGAGCACCTCGTCGTCGAGTTCCCGATCGGGCGCACGGGCCTCAAGGTGTACGCGGTCTCCGACGTGAGCCTCGACATCATGCCCGGCGAGACGCTCGGTCTCGTCGGCGAGTCCGGCTGCGGGAAGTCGACGACCGGCAAGGCGATCATGCAGTTGCCGCCACCGACGGCGGGGATGGTCGACTTCGACGGCACCGACCTCACGACGCTGCACGGCGAGAGCATGCGCCGCATGCGCACGCGCATCCAGATGATCTTCCAGGACCCGATCTCGTCGCTGAACCCGCGGCGCAAGGTCGAGGACATCGTCGCGGAGGGCATGCGCATCTGGAACATCGGTGACGACAAGTCGCAGACCGCGAAGGTCGACGAAGTGCTCGACGCGTGTGGCCTCGATCCCGCGATGGCGCGCGGCCGGCGCCCGCACCAATTCTCGGGTGGTCAGTGCCAGCGCATCTCGATCGCGCGGGCGCTCGTCACGGAACCGAAGCTCGTCATCTGCGACGAGCCGGTCTCCGCGCTCGACGTGTCCGTCCAGGCGCAGATCCTCAACCTCCTCGAGGAGATGAAGGAGCGCTACGGGCTCACGCTCGTGTTCATCGCGCACGACCTCGCGGTGGTGAAGAACGTGAGCGACCGCGTCGTCGTGATGTACCTCGGCAAGGTCTGCGAAGTCGGGCCGCCCGACCAGATCTACGAGCGCCCCGCGCACCCGTACACCGCCGCGCTGCTGGCCGCGATCCCGGTGCCGGACCCCGCGATCCGGCCCGCCGACCGCCCCGCGCTCGGCGGGGAGATCCCCTCGCCGGTCGCGCCGCCGAGCGGCTGCCGCTTCCGCACCCGCTGCCCGCGTGCGCAGGACGTGTGCGCGCAGCAGGAACCGGAGATCCGGGAGATCGCGACGGGTCAATATGTCGCGTGTCACTTCCCGCTGAACCCGGGCGAAGTGCTGCCGCTCGCGCCCGGCAGCAACGGCTCCGTGCCCGCCGCCTGAGCGCACGGACGCCGCGCGTGCGGGTCGGCGCCCGCCTCGGGTGCCTCGTCGCGGGTCTGCTCGTCATCCTCGTGGTGCTGTTCGCGTTGCCGACGCGCCTGCCCGGCGGTGCCGAGGACTCGTTCCTCGGCGGTCAGCGCAACGACCCGATCGCGCGCCTCTCGTTGCGGGCCGACATGCACGCGAGTCGCGCGCTCCCACTGCGTTTCGTCGACTTCGTCGGCGACGTCGCGGGCGGCGACCTCGGTCACTCGCCCGTGATCGGCGCGGATGTCGGCGCGGTGGTGGGCGAGCGCACCGTCGAGAGCCTTCTGTTCGCGGCCGTCGCGCTCGCGGTCGCGTGGAGCCTGCGGCGGTGGCGGCGCACTCGCTCGCGAAGGCGCGCGACGGGCGCGGTTCCCGGCGTGGTCGTCGCGCTGCCGGTGCTCGCGGCGCTGGTCGTCGGCGCCCGTTTCGGGGCCATGCCGTTCTCGGCACCGCACGCGGCGCTCGTGTCGCGCGCCGGCGCGAGTCTGTTGCCCGCGCTCGCGCTCGGTGCCGGCCTCGCGGCGTGGATGGCCATCGGGCGACGGTCGACGCGCGAAGTCGTCGCCGCGGTCGCGCTCGGGACGATCGTCACCGAGGCCGTCTTCGCGCTGCCCGGCCTCGGGTCGACGTTCGCGCAGTCGACCGCAGGCCTCGATCCGATGACGACGCGCGGTGTGTTCTTCGCGATCGCGGTCGCCGTCCTGCTCGCGCTCGTCGTGCTGCCGGGTGTCGAGCGGGGTGAGACGAATACGGGCTCGCTCGGTGGGCGCGCGGCGCGCGGGGTCGTCGCAACCGCGTGGGTCGCGGCTGTGGTCGTCGCGATCGCGGCGCGTCTCCACCTCGGACTGCCGGCGGCCGCGCGCATCGGCGCCGACGGTCCGAGCGGTAGCTCGGGCGCGCATCCGTTCGGCACGGACGCGGTCGGTCGCGACGTGCTCGCGCGCGTGCTCGCGACCGGGCGCGGCTCGCTGCTGCTCGTCGTCGCCGCGGTCGTGATCGCCACGGTCGTGGGCTCGGTCATCGGCGTGGTGATCGGCTTCGCGGGCGGACCGCTCGAACGCATCGGGGTTGCGGCGTTGAAGGGGTGGGCCGCGTTCCCAGGCGAGCTCGTCGCGCTCGTGCTCCTCACGTTCAACGGCCGCAGCGGTGCGCGCGCCGCGGTCGCGCTCGCGTTCGTCGCCGCGCCCGCGATCGCACGGGGCGCGCAGCAGCGCACGCTCGCCGCGGTGCAGGAGTCGGACCCGGATCTCGCGACCGGCGCGTGGGTGCGGAGCTTCGGCTCACACGTGTCGTTCGGCGTCGTGCGCGCCACGCTCGCCACCGTGTTCGTCGCCGCGGGGCGCGTGCTCGCGGCGGAGATCATCGCCGGGTTGCTCGGCGTCGGGCCCGCGGCGACGCAGACGTGGAGCCGCGAGATCGCGAGTCAGCTCCCGTTCGCCGCGCACGCGCCCCAGGCCGTCGCCGCGCCGCTGCTGGTCGCGCTCGTCACCGCCGCTGCGCTCGCGGCGCTCGGAAATGCGATCCGACCGAGCTCCCCGGTCGCGCTCGCTGCGCCCCCGGTCGACGATCGGTAGCGATCCGGGCGGGAGCAGCGACTCCGCGGAACCGCCGCGCCGACCATCAGGAACGCGGCATACCGAGGATGCGCTGGGCGAGGATGTTCTTGTTCACCTGGGTCGTGCCGCCCGCGATGGTGAGCGCCCGCGAGTAGACGCGATCGCGCGCCCACGCGCCCGACAATGCGTCGGGACCGAGCACGTCGGACGCGACCTCGGTGAGGTGCTGCTCGGTCTCGCTCCACACGAGCTTGGCGATGCTGCCCTCGGGACCCATCGCGCGCCCGTGCAGCTCCGCCGAGATCGCGCGCTCGGAGATGAGCTTCAGCAGCTCGGCCTCGAGGTAGACGCGCGCGAGCTTCTGCCGCAGGACCGGATCCTCGGAGACCGGCGCGCCGTCGCGACCGGGCGTCTCACGCGCCAGCGTCAGCAGCCGCTGCACCTTCGACCGCAAGCCCATGTGGAGCTTCGCGACGGTGCCCCGCTCGTACGCGAGCGTCGTCATCGCGACGCGCCAGCCTTCGTTCACCGGCCCGAGCGTCTGGCTCACCGGCACGCGCACGTCGGTGAAGAAGATCTCGTTGAACTCGACCTCGCCGGTGATCGTGACGAGCGGCCGGACCTCGACGCCCGGCAGCGTCATGTCGACGAGGAGGCACGTGATGCCCTTGTGCTTGGGCGCGTCGGTGTCGGTACGGACGAGCAGCTCGCACCAGTTCGCGAGGTGCCCGAGCGTGTTCCACGTCTTCTGCCCGTTCACGATCCAGACGTCGCCGTCGCGCACCGCGCGGCATTGCAACGACGCGAGGTCGGAGCCCGCGTTCGGTTCCGAGAATCCCTGGCACCAGATGTCGTCACCGCGCAGCATGCGGGGAAGGAGCGTGCGCTTCTGCTCGTCGGTGCCGTGCTCGATGATCGCGGGTGCGATGTTCGACAGGCCGAGCGGGTTGAGCGTGCCCGGCGCGCCGGCGCGGTGCATCTCCTCGGCGAACACCACCTGCTCCATGAGTCCCGCGCCGCGCCCACCCCACTCGTCGGGCCACGCGATCGCGGCGTAGCGCGCGTCGGCGAGCGTGCGGTTCCACGCGCGCAGCCCTTCGAGGCGCTCACCCTCGAGGTCCATCGACCAGCTCGCGCCCGCGCGCACGTCGTCGGTGAGGTTGGCGTCGAGCCAGGCGCGGAACTTTTTCCGGAACGCTTCCGCTTCCGGCGAGTAGTTGAAGTTCATACTTATGGTCGCACTCGCTGCGCTCGCCGCTCCGTGACGCGGGATGGGATGGAGTCGGGTCGCATGCTCGCTCCGCTCGCTGCTGTGCCGGTCAGGTGTCTACTCGCGCACGCCGCCGGCGGCGAGTTGCGCCTCGACCTCGGCCTGACGCGCGACGTTCTCGGCGTGCAGCTCTTCGGTCGTGCGGACGTGCCCGTCGACCTTCAGCTCGCCCATGACGTGGACCTCACCGAGGGTCTCGGTCATGTAGCCGGGGCCCTCACCGGTCGGGATGAACCAGCCCGTCGGGCACATCGTGAGCACCTCGACGAACGAGAACCCCTCGCCGCGAATCTGACTCTCGAACGCGCGCCGGAACATCTTCTTCGTGCGCGCGACCGCGCCCGCGTTGTGCACCGACCCGCGCGCGACGTACGCCGCGCCTTCGAGCCGCGCGATGAGATCGCCGATGAGGATCGGGTAGCCGTGGTATTCGGCGTCGCGTCCGTCGAGCGAGCTCTTCGTGCGCTGCCCGATCACGCTCGTCGCGGTCATGTGCCCGCCGGTCTCGCCGAACACACCGTTGTTCAGCAGGATGCACGTGACCTTCTCACCGCGCGCCGCGGTGTGGATCACCTCCTGCAGACCTTCGTTCACCATGTCGCCGTCGCCCTGGAGCGTGAACACGACCGCGTCGGGACGCATGCGCTTCACGCCCGTCGCAAGCGACGGCGCGCGTCCGTGCAGCGCCTGCACGAGGTCGACGTCCATCGTGCTGCTGAAGCTCGTGTAGCAGCCGATACCCGCAACTCCGATCGAGCGCGGCGCGACTCCGAGCTCGGTGAGCGCCTCGAGGAATCCGCGCACGGCGATCGGCTCGCCGCAGCCGGGACACATGTGGTGCTGCTGCGTGAGCAACAGGTCGGGCAACAGTGGTTCGACGACGCGGGCGCGCTCGGGTGCGCGCGTGGTGTCGAGCACCGGGCCGAGAGTGTGCGAGGTCGTCACGGTGTCGCCTCCTGCTGATGGGCTGCGAGCTCGTAGTGGAAGGCGTCGGTGCCGGGGATGATGCCGAGCGGCTTGCCGGTGTGCACGGCGAGGATGCGCTCCTCGATGACGTCGACGTCGAGCAGCCGCCCGACGCCGAAGCCCGAGCCGTCGGTCGACACGCCGCCGAGGAACTCGACCGGGGCCTGCCCCGCAACGCCGATGCGGACGTCGTCGATCATCTGCCCCGCGCAGAGCTCGAACGAGCCGACGACGTTCGCGCCTCGTGCCGCGTCTCGAACCACCTCGTAAGGGAACGGCCACAGCGTGATCGGACGGACCATGCCGATCTTGTGACCGGCTTCGCGCAGCCGTCCGATCGCGTAGCGCACGAACTTCGACGGGGTGCCGAACGCGACGATCACGGTCTCGGCGTCGTCGAGGTACGCGGTCTCGACGCGCACCTCGCGCTCCATGAACGGGATCTTGCTCGCGGCGTACTGCGCGCGCCCTTCCTGTCCGAACGCGCGCTGGCCGTGCTTGGCGACGCCGAGCGGTGTGACGCCGCGCGAGTGGCCCGATCCGCTCGCGGTGCCGTCGACCGCCCAGTCCTTCGCCGGGAGCGAGGGATAGGGGATCGGCTCGACGGCGACCGCCTCCTGCGTGTGCGCGAGCAGATAGTCGCCGTAGATCAACACCGGATTGCGCCACTTGTCGGCGAGGTGGAACGCGAGCTGCACGAGTTGGACGCCTTCGGTGATGTCGTGCGGCGCGAGCACGATGTGCCGGTAGTCGCCGTGGCCGCCGCCGCGCGTCGCCTGGTAATAGTCCTGCTGGCCGCGCGCCATGTTGAAGATCACGAGCGGCAGCTCGGCGAGCGTGATCTCGGAGAACGACTCCTGCATGAGCGACAGGCCCTGGCCCGTCGAGCCGGTCGCGGCGCGCGCGCCGGTCGCGAGCGCACCCCACGCCATGCCGACGGCTTCGAGCTCCGACTCCGCGTTCACGCACGCGCCGCCGACGTCGGGCAGCAATCGTGCGAAGTGTTCGAGCACCTCGGTGAACGGCGTCATCGGGTAACCCGCGAAGAACTTGCAGTCGGCCGCGATCGCGGCCCGCACGAGGGCTTCGGAGCCTTCCATCAGGGTGCGCTCGGCGCGCGGCCCTGCGGTCGTGGTCGCGGTCACGACGCCTCCTCGATCTCGTGCAGCACCGGCTCGGAGAATCGGAACACCTCGAACACGAAGTCGGGGCAGACGAGCAGGCACGCGGCGCAGCCGGTGCAGCCGGCGTGCAGCTCGGGCCAGCGATAGCCCATGCGGTTGACGGCTTCCGACATCGTGAGCACCGCGGGCGGGCACGCGGGGATGCAGAGCTCGCAGCCCTTGCACGTCTCCACGTCGATCGTGACGGTGCCGCGCGATTTCACAGTGATCGACACGCCGGCCTCCTCAGCTCGCGGCGACGGTCGCGGGCGACCACGCCGGACAGGTGTTGGGTTCCACCGCATCGAACCCGGCGCGTAGCGCGCGCTCGTTCGCGGTGATGTGCTGCGTGCGGTACGACGGGATCGAGTCGGTCATCGCGGCGACGAGCGCGTCGACGGAGACGATGCCGGTGATGGCCGCGTAGGCGCCGGTCATCACCATCGACCCGCCGAGCGCGTGGCCGAGCTCGGTCGCGATCCCCGTCGCGTCGATGCGGTGCAGCACACACGGCACCGCGACGTCGCTCGCGAACGTCGAATCGTTCACGAGCACGAGCGCGTCGGGCCGCAGCCTCGCTTCGATCGGCTCCCAGAACTCGTCGTGCATGCCGATCGCCGACCACGAGCGCGACACGAGCGGCGGCGTGAGCAACGGCGCGTCGCCGATCACGACCGTGCCGTCGGTGTTGCCGCCTCGCATCATGCCGCCGTAGAGGCCGAACAGCATCACGTAGCGATCTTCGAGCGTCGCCGCGCGCGCGAGCACCTGGCCCGCGAGCTGGACGCCCTGCCCGCCGATGCCGGTGATGAGCAGCTCACGTTCCATGCGGTGCCCCCTTGGTTGCGGATGCGCGGATGCCGGCGAGCGCGAACTGCACGACATGCTCGACGTCGGCGCGAGTGGGGGGCCGCCGCTCGACGAGGAAGCGGTGCATCGTGCCCATCGCGAGCTCGCGGACGGCCTCGGTGTCGCGCTCGGCGTCGCCGCCCGCGTCGACGACCGCGGCCCGCAGCGGTGCGAGCAGCCGGTCGAAGCTCGCCGCGGTCTCGGTGGGGAAGCGGTCACGCAGCCGCACCGCGTTGATCGCGAACGGTCGCGTGTTCTCGGCGGCGTCCTTGTTGCGCGCCTGCTCGAGCACGCCCTCGATCCACGCGCGCACGCGCGGCGCGCCGGGCTCGACCTTCTGCATGCGCCGTTCGAGGGTTGCGACCAGCCGGCGCTGGCCCTCGTCGAGGACCGCGACGAGCAGCGCGTCCTTGCCCGCGAAGTGGCGGTAGAAGGCCTGGTTCGACAGGCCGGCTTCCTTGACGATGTCGCCGACGCGCGGGTCGATGTCGCCGCTGCGGGCCATCACCGCATACGTCGCGTCGAGCAGCCGCCGCACCTCGCCGGCGTAGCCCTCGAGCCGGCCGGCGACCGCCCGCCCCGCCAGCTCGTGCTCCAGGCTCGGAACTGCGTTCTGCATCGCCGGAATCATATTCTCGCGAGCGGCCCCGCGCGGTTCAGCGCGGCCACCGGCTCCCGGATCGCTGGACCCCACCCGCCCGCCGGCGTCCGCGCTCACTGGGCGTCCGCCCGGGTCCCGTGGTACTGCGTTATCGGCGTATGGCCGAAGAACGCAGTACCACCTGGAGGGCGGCGGGCTCAGGAAGCGACGATGCGCTCGACGATGAGGGTGCGCTGGACCTGGCCGGTCGCGGGGGTGCGGGGCAGCGCGTCGACCACGACGATGCGGCGGGGATGCTTGAACGACGCGAGCCGGTCGCCGCACCAGGCCCGTAGCGCATCGACGTCGGGCACTTCGGCCGCGTCCGTTGCGATCACCACGCACGCGGTCACGATCTCGCCCCACTGCGCGTCCGGCACACCGACGACCGCGACCTCTGCGAACGCGGGATGAGCCGCGAGCACCTGCTCGATCTCGACCGGCGCGATCGTCTCGCCGCCGCTGCGGATGACATCGCGCGCCCGACCGACGATCGAGAGGTAGCCGTCGTCGTCGAACGCGCCCAGATCACCCGTGTGGTACCAGCCGTCCGCCAGTGCCTCGGCGGTCGCGTCGGGGTTGTCGAAGTAGCCGTCCATGAGGAAAGGGTTGCGCACGCACACCTCACCGCGCGCGCCGAGCCGCACCTCGCAGGTCGGCTGTGCGCGCCCGACCGCGCCCGGATGCGACGCGAGATCGTCGGTGCCGAGGATCGTCGCCGGCCCGGCCTCGGTCGAGCCGTAGAAGATGCGCGTGACCGTGTGCGGCAACGCGTCTCGGATCGCGGCGATGAGCTCGGGCGGCGTCGCCGACGTGCCGGTGTCGGCTTCGTGCAGCGACGACAGGTCGTAGCCGTCGACACCGTGGTCGAGGATGCGCGCCCACACCGCAGGGATCGCGTACAGGCGACCGGCGCGGTGGCGCTGCGCGGTCTCGAGCAGCGTCGCGGGGTCGGCGGGGGCGAAGTGCACCGGGCGCCGGGCCTGCCACGCGCCCAGCGCGATCGTCCAACCCGCCATGTGGAACAGCGGGAACATGCAGACGACGCCGGCGCCGCCGGGCTCAGTCGTCGCGCCGGGAAACGAGCGCAGCCAGTTCGTGCGGTGCGAGAGCACGACTCCCTTTGGTCGTCCGGTGCTGCCGCTCGTGAAGAAGATGACGTGCGGGTCGAGCTCGTCGGGACCGTCGACGGTGAGCGGCGCGGTCGAAGCGGCGGCGGCGGGCCCGAGCGCGTTGTCGTCGACGTGCGGAACGCCGAGTCGCGCCGCGAGCGCCTCCCCGTCGGCATCGTGCACGCGATCCGTCAACACGAGCCGCGGTCGCACCAGCTCGACGACGGGATGCGCCTCCTCCAAGCCGATGCGCGCGTTCACGGGCGCGAACACCACACCGAGCCGCGCAAGCGCGAAGAAGATCGGGATCGCGTCGAGCGACGTCTCACCCCACCACGCGACGCGATCGCCGCGCGCGACGCCCGCGTCGAGGAGGACGCGCGCGACCTGGTTCGCTCGCGAGTCGACTTCGCCGAAGGTCAGCGCGCCGTCGCCGAGGGTCGCGGCGACCGAACGCGGTGCGACCCGCGCCGCGTTGTCGAGGATCGCGCCGACGACGAGCGGAGCGACCATCTTCATGGTCGCGCTCGCTTCGCTCGCCGCTCCGCGACGCGAGGTGGGAGTGAGTCGGGTCGCCCTGCTCGCTGTGCTCGCGGGCTCGGCCACTCACGCGAGGTCGCCCGCAGGAAGCGGCCCGATCGCGCGCCGGTCGAGTGACCATCGCGCGTCGCGACCACACCGTTCACGACCGACGCCGCGACGCCGGTGGCTTCCGACACGAGGCGTCGTCCGCCTGCGGGTTGGTCCGCGACGAAGCGGACGCCGGTACGCGCGATGCGATCGGGGTCGAAGAGCACGAGGTCGGCGACCTGCCCGACCGCGATGCGGCCGCGCTCCGGCATGCCGAGCAGGTCGGCCTGGTCGGCGGTGAGCATCTGCACCGCGCGCTCGAGCGTGAGCACCCCGCGCTCGCGGCACCAGTGCTGGAGCGTCCACACTGCGTACGCGGAGTCCGTGTTCGACAGCACGTGCGCGCCCGCGTCGGACGCGCCGATGCGCGCGAGGGGATGCGCGAGCATGCGTCCGATCTCGTCGTCGTCGGTGTTGCGCATGAGCGTCGAGAACTGCGTGGCGAAGTCTTCGGCGATCGCGGTGTCGAGCAGCACGTCGACCGGCTCGACGCCCTGCTCGCGCGCGAGCGTCGCCAGGTCGCGGTCGACGAGCGCGCCGAACCGGGCGCCATCGACGACCTGGCGCACGAACACGTGGTCCCAACGGCCGGAGAACACGGGAAACGGCGTGATCGCGCGGGCTTCGTCGCGCAATCGCGAGCGCGCCGCCGGATCCGCGGCGACGCGCCGCAGCCCGTCGACACCGTCGTCGCGCACGGCGCGCCGCAGCGTCGGCAGCACGCGCACGAGCAGCGGGTTGTCGTCGAGTCGCTGCCACAGCTCGAATACGAACACCGAGACCTGCGGCACCACGGTCACGCCGGGCCGACGCGAGCGCGCGGTCGCCTCGATCAGGTCGAAGCCCACCCCGGGCTGTTCGAAGTGGTCGAAGCACGGCCCGATCACGACCGGTTTGGCGCTCGCCGCCGCGAGGCGTTCGTGGAAGCGCAGGTCGTCCTCGCGTGCCGCGCGGTCGAGCAGCAGCGCGCGCGGCGCCATCGCGAGCCACCCCGGTCCGGAAGCCGACGCGAGCACGCGCGCGAACGCGAGCAGCTCGTCGTCGCTGCACACCTGACCGGGAAGCTGCGTGCCGCGCGGACCGACGTTGCCGACGACCTGATCGGTCGTGACGCCGAGCGCGCCGAGCTCGAGCGCGTGGCGCAGCAGCGCGCTCATGCGCTCGATCTCGTCCGGTGTCGCGGTGCGGTCGTGCACCGCGTCGGGACCCATCACCGCGGTGCGGATCGGCACGTGCCCCGCGTGGGTCGCGAAGTTCAGGAGCGCGGGCGTCGAGTCGAGGCGCGCGAAGTAGTCGTCGAGCGTCGACCAGTCGAGCGGCACGCCGGCACGGATCGCCTCGATCGGGATCTGCTCGACCTCGCTGAGCGTCTCGACGACGTAGTCCCGCGAGGCACCGGTGCCGAGCGGTGCGAGCGCGTAGCCGCAGTTCCCGGTGACGACGGTGGTGACGCCGAAGCTCGACGACGGCGTGAGGTCGGGATCCCAGAAGAGGTTGGCGTCGAGGTGCGTGTGCGCGTCGATGAAGCCGGGTGCGAGCACGAGGCCGCGGCCGTCGAGCTCCTCGGCGCCGCCCCCGGGGCCGACCGTCCCGATCGCCGTGATCACGCCGCCGGTCACGCCGACGTCGGCCGCGAACGGGGGCCCGCCGCGGCCGTCGACGACGGTGGCGCCCCGCACCACCAGGTCCGCGTCGCTCACCCGCCGATCGTCCCACAGCGCCCGCCGTGGCGCCTCGACTCGGACAAATGCGGCGCAACCGCACTCATCGCCTCAAGGAGGTCCGGCTCCCGGTCGATGAGGACGGGTCGGTGGGGACCCGTGAGCCGGGGGAGCGAATGCCCAAGCGAGTACGGAAGAAGCCGACGCGCGACCAGCGCGGGCACAGTGCGTGGGAGCGCGCGCTCGGTCTCGCCCCCGGTGAGTCGGCGTCGGAGTCGTTCGTCGCCTACTACGAGGACGAAGAGATCGAGGGCGAGCTCGCACGCGCGTTCGGCGTGCGCGAGCGCGGCGCCCTCGTGAACGCGGTGTTCACGGATCGCGGCCGGCTCGTCCTCCGCGAGCCCGACAGCCCCGCCGAGCCGATCGCGTTCGACGCGAAGCTGCCCGCGCGCGTGGCGGTGCTCGGACCGAACAACCGCCGGCTGACCGGGCTGCTGGGTGGTGCCGAGCGCACGCACCTCGTGGAGCTGAGCAGTCACGGCATCGACCCGGTACGCATCATCGTTCCCGAGAGCGGCGTCGCGGTGCTGCTGCGGTGGGGCGACGAGCGCCCCGGTCACGACGAGCGGGAGCGCGTCAGCGCCTGAGCGCGGCTGCGCGCCACAGCTTGCTTCCTGACAATCATTGTCAGTAAGTTCGACGGCGTGAGGAACGCCGCCGAGTTGATGAGCGCGATGCGCGAGCAGGGCCTGCGGGTCACGCCCCAGCGCATGGCGATCGTCACGCAGCTCGCCGGCAACACCGAGCACCCGACCGTCGAGTCGTTGTTCGACGCCGCGCGCGTCGCGATGCCCGCGATCTCGCTGAAGACCGTGTACCAGACCGTGCACGATCTCGAAGCGCTCGGCGAGGTGCGACTCCTCGACGTCGGTACCGGTCAGGTGCGCGTCGACCCGAACGTCGAGCACCGGCACCACCACGTCGTGTGCAACTCGTGCGGGCGCGTGCGCGATGTCCCGGTCGACTTCCCCGACCTGACGCTGCCGCGCCGCCACCGCGCCGGCTTTCGCGTCGACGCCGTCGACGTGATCTTCCGCGGCTCGTGCGACACGTGCGCGAGCGCGCCCGATCCGCAATAGATCCGAACCGATTCGAATCGATCCAGTCAGCCAAGAAGGAGCAACGATGCCCGAGCTCAACGGGTCGCAGACCCACGACAACCTCAAGACGGCCTTCGCGGGCGAGAGCCAGGCGAACCGGCGCTACCTGTACTTCGCGCAGAAGGCGGACGTCGAGGGCTACCCGGACGTCGCGGCGCTGTTCCGCTCGGTCGCCGAGGGTGAGACGGGACACGCGTTCGGCCACTTCGACTTCCTCGCCGAGGTCGGCGACCCGGTCACCGGCGTGACCGTCGGCGCGACCAGCGACAACCTGAAGTCCGCGATCGAGGGCGAGACCTACGAGTACACCGAGATGTACCCGGGCTTCGCGAAGACCGCGCGCGACGAGGGCTTCGAGGACGTCGCCGAGTGGCTCGAGACGCTCGCCCGCGCCGAGAAGAGCCACGCCGGACGCTTCACGCAGGGACTCGAATCGCTCGCCTGAGTTGATTGGTCGCACTCGCTGCGCTCGCCGCTCCTGACTCCCCAGTCGGAGAGGCGGGCACCACCGACGGCCCCGGCAGTGTCCGGGGCCGTCCGCGTTCTCAACGGAGGAGGGCGGCATGCGCAAGCTCACGGTCGACGACATCCTCGACGGCCGCGCTTACGAGCGCGAGCGTGCCGAGATCCGCGCGTCGGTCATCGCGCTGAAGAAGCGCCGGCGCGTCGCGCTCGGCGACTACGTCAGCGTCGTCTTCGAGAACACCGAGACGATGCGCTGGCAGGTGATGGAGATGGCGCGTGCCGAGCGCATGTTGCGCGACGAGCAGATCGAGCACGAGGTCGCGACGTACAACGAGCTCGTGCCCGACGACGGCGAGCTGTCGGCCACGCTGTTCCTGGAGCTGCGCACCGAAGCGGAGCTGCGCGAATGGTTGCCGAAGTTCGTCGGTATCGACCGATGTGTCGCGCTCGTGCTCGACGACGGCACGACGATCCCCGGCGAGCCGCGCGACGAGGAGCGGCTGACGCGCGAGGAGATCACCGCAGCCGTGCACTTCCTGCGCTTCCGCGTCGGCGCGGCGGCGGATCGGCTCGCGTCGGGTCCGGTGAAGCTCGTCGTCACACACCCTGATTACTCGGTCGAGACGCGGCTCGACGACGCGCAGCACGCCGAGCTCGTGCGCGACCTCCGTGGCTGAGCCCACGATCGACCTCGCGGCGGCGCAGCGCGTCGAACCGCTCGCGATCGCGATCCGGCAACTCGATCCCGGCCTGTCGCTACCCACACGCCAGCACTCGCACGACGCCGGCTACGACCTCGTCGCGCGCGGCGACGCGGTGCTCGCTCCGGGCGGCGGGCGCGCGCTCGTGCCGACCGGTGTCGCGATCGCGATCCCGCCCGGCTACGCGGGATTCGTGCAGCCGCGCTCGGGGCTCGCGCTGCGCCACGGCGTCACGGTGCTCAACACGCCCGGGCTCGTCGACGCGGGCTACCGCGACGAGCTGAAGGTGCTGCTCGTGAACCTCGACCCGCACGAGTCGTTCACGGTGACGCGCGGCGACCGCATCGCGCAGCTCGTGATCCAACGCGTCGCCGCCGTCGAGTGGCGCGCGGTCGAATCGCTCGACGACTCCGACCGCGGCCTCGGCGGGTTCGGCTCGACGGGCACCTGAGGCGCGCCACCCTCTAGCGTGCGGCCGGCAACGACCGGCGGCGACAGGGGGCGTGGTGGAGAGGCGGTTCCGCTTCGGGGTGATCGTTCCGAAGACGGGCTCGGCGCAGGAGTTCGCGGAGACCGCGCGCCAGGCCGAGGCGCTCGGCTACTCGACGCTGTACGTGCCCGACCACTTCGTCGAGCACCCCCTTGCGCCGATCCCTGCGCTCGCGACCGCGGCCGCGGTCACCACGACGCTGCGCGTCGGTCCGCTCGTGCTCGGCAACGACTACAAGCATCCGGTCGTGCTCGCACGCGAGGCCGCGACGATCGACCTCCTCTCCGACGGCCGGCTCGAGATGGGCATCGGCGCGGGGTGGATGACGGTCGACTACGAGAAGGCGGGGATGCCGCTCGATCGTGCCGGCGTGCGCATCGCGCGCCTCGCGGAGTCGATCACGATCCTCAAGGGTCTGTTCGCCGACGGACCGTTCTCGTTCCACGGCGAGCACTACACGGTCACCGAGCTCGACGGTGAGCCGAAGCCGGTGCAGAAGCCGCATCCGCCGTTCGTGATCGGGGGCGGCGGTCCGAAGGTGCTCGCGCTCGCGGCGCGCGAGGCGCAGATCGTCGGCGTGAACGCGAATCTCCGTTCGGGCGACGGCAACTCGAGCGACGCCGCGAGCTCGCTCACGAGCGCGCGCACCGACGAGAAGATCCAGTGGCTGCGCGACGCCGCGGGCGCGCACTTCGACGACCTCGAGATCCAGACGCTCGTCGGCTTCGTGCACTTCACCGACGATCGCACGGGCATCGTCGAGGCGATGGCGGGCAGCTTCGGTGTGCCCGCCGACGACGCGGTGATGGCGCCGGTGACGCTCGTCGGCTCCGAGTCGGAGATCGTGGAGTTGCTCGAAGCCCGGCGCGAGCGGTGGCACATGAGCTACACCGTGATCCCGCACGAGGCGATAACCCAGTTCGCGCCGGTCGTGGCGAAGCTCGCCGGCCAGTAGAGGAGTGCGACGATGAGCCATCCGTTCCGGTTCGGCGTGCAGGCGAGCGGCATCGAGAACGCGGACTGGCGCGGCTTCGCGGGTCAGGTCGAGGACCTCGGCTACTCGACGCTCTACATGCCCGACCACTTCATCGACACGCGGCTCGCGCCGATGCCCGCGCTCGCGATGGCCGCCGCGTACACGACGACGTTGCGCGTCGCCGCGCTCGTGTTCGACAACGACTACAAGCACCCCGCGATCCTCGCCAAGGAGATGGCGACGATCGACGAGATCTCCGGCGGTCGCTGCGAGCTCGGCATCGGCGCGGGCTGGATGAAGTCCGACTACGACGCGCTCGGCCTCCCGTACGACTCCGCGGGGACGCGCATCGCGCGGCTCGACGAAGCGCTCCAGGTGATCAAGGGCTGCTGGGCCGACGGCGCGTTCTCGTTCCAGGGCAAGCACTACACGATCACCGATTACGACGCGATCCCGAAGCCGGTGCAGCAGCCGGGCCCGCCGATCCTCATCGGCGGTGGCGCACCGAAGGTGCTCCGGCTCGCGGGGCGCGAGGCGAACATCGTCGGCATCAACCCGAACCTGCGCGCCGGCGCGGTGACGACCGACGCCGCGAAGAGCGCGAGTCGCGAAGAGACGGCGAAGAAGATCGGCTGGATCCGCGAAGGCGCGGGCGATCGCTTCGACGCGATCGAGCTACAGATCCGCTACTTCGTCCTCGCGATCACCGACGACGCGCCCTCGTTCGCGGCCGCGGTCGCACCCGGCTTCGACACGACGCCCGAAGAGGTCCTCGGCTCGGGCGCCGCGCTCATCGGCACGATCCCGGAGATGATCGACGAGCTGCAGAAGCGGCGCGACGAGTGGGGCGTCAGCAACGTCGTCGTCGGGGGCGACAACTTCGAGGACTTCGCGCCCGTCGTCGCCGCGCTCGCGGGCACATAGCGCGCGAGCGCGCGGCTCGACCACGCGCGATCCCGACCCGTCAGATCGCGCCTTCGAGGTATGCGGCGACCGCGTCGGGGTGCGAGAGCGCAGCGAGGTGGCCGCCGGGAACGGAGTCGACGGCGAGCCCCAATCGCTCGCGCGCGACGCGGCGCTGGAAGTCGAGCGGGAAGAAGCGGTCATCGGCACCCGCGGCCACGCGGATCGGGATCGCGGGCCACGCGTCGAACTCGCACGGCGACGCGAACACCGCGTCGGCTTCCGCGCCTTGGTGCTGGCCGCTCTCGGCGACGACCGCGGCCGGCACGTCGTGGAGGAAATAGGTGACCTCGTCGAAGTCGCCGTAGCCACCCGTGGCCGCGGCCGCCTCGCGCGCCTCGACCGCGCCGACGTTGCCCCACCACGCTCCGGGTGTCTCACCCGGTACCGGGATCATCGCGTTGAGGAGTACCAGCGCGCGCACCGGTGTCGTCGCGCACACCATCGCCGCGGTGAAGCCGCCGAGCGATTGCGCGGCGAGGACGACGTCGGACGCGTCGCCGATCGCGTCGACGACGAGACGCGTGTACTCGGGGAGCGCCGCGTGCTCGTCGGCGCCGGGAAGGTCGACCGCGGTCGCGCGATGACCGGCGCGCTCGAGTCGCGACGCGACGAGGTTCCAGTACCAGCCCGAACCACCCGCGCCGGGCACCATCACGAACGTCGCCATACGCGCTCCTTCAGGACGCACCGAGCCGCGCGGGAATCCATTCGGTGAGCAGCGCGCGCAGCTCGTCGCGAGCCTCTTCGAGCAGATGGCCCGCGCCCGCGTAGAAGCGAAGCTCGCCGTGACCCGCGAGCATGCGCACGACCTCGCTCGTCTGCGCCGGCAGGATCTCGTCGCGATCGCCGTGGCACAGCAGCAGGGGAGTGTTGCCGAGCTGCTCGGCGTCCTCGCAGCCCGCGGACTGCGTCGCGAGCGTGACGACACCGCGCGCGAGCGCGCCGAACGCGATCGCGGCCTGGACCGCGACCGCGCCGCCGAAGCTGTGGCCGACGGTGACGACACCCTTCGCGCCGCCTTGTACCGCGAGGTCGGCCGCGGCGGCGGCGTCGTGCACGCAATCGGGAAGATGGTTCGGCTTGCGGTAGCCGACGCGGATCGTCGCGATGCCGTCGGCCGCGAACGTCTCGCCGAGGTAGTGGTAGATCCCGCCCGCGGGACCGAGCAGGCTGCCCATCCCGCCGCCGACGGTGATGACGACGCGATCGGTGTCGCGCGGTCCGTGCCACAACAGTGTGAGCAATCCGCGCAGCGTGTACACCTCGACGTGATGCAACCACGGCGTGATCTCGACCTCGGTCACCGCGAGCGGCTCGAGCAGCATGAGTGGCGACCGGGCCCGGCCTTCGCTCGACGGGGACGCGCCGGTCGCATCGGTCATGATGGGGACGCTACGTCAGGGGGACGACGATGACGCCCGACGACCGCGTGCTCGGAGCCGTGGGGACCCGCCTCGTGTGGGAGAACGACCGCGTCCGGATCTGGGAGATGGTGCTGGAGCCCGGCGCGCGCTCCGACGTGCACGAGCACACGCTCGACTACCTGCTCGTGCCGCTCGCCGGTGATCGCATCGGCGTGGAGGTCGAGCCCGACACCGCGGGTGCGTATCGCGACTCCGGTGACTTCCCGGTACCCATCGGCAAGGCGACGTTCGTCGCGCGCGGCGGCGTCGAGACCGCGGTCAACACCGGAACCCAGAGATATCGCGAGATCCTCGTCGAATTGAAGGATTGAGACGCGACGACGGGAGCGCAGCGCCTTCGGTCGGGCTCGCAAGCTTCGCCCTCCTGACGCCTCACGCGACGAGGCGGGCGGGCCGCAAAGCGACCCGCCCGTGCTGGTGGAAACGACGGCGCGCTCCCTTCCCGCGTGTGAGATTGCTGCCGTGGTCGGTGACTAGGCCGCGGCGGGGCTCGGTGCCCACTCGCGCTTGTCGCGGTACTGGTAGTTCGTGACGAGGCTCACCGCGAGCACCGCGATGCCGGCCACGATGTAGAAGGCGGTCAGCCCCGCGTCGCCACGGTGGAAGTTCAGCGCGAACGGCGCGATCACGAGCAGCGCGACGGCGAGGTAGTCGCCGGCCGAGTGCACGGTGAACGGCAGCACCTTCACGACACCGAGTGGGTACTTCGTCAGCATGCTCACGAGGAGCACGACGGCACCGACGACGACGCCGGTTGCGACGGCACCGTTGCTGCCGCCGACGGCAAGGGCGACGATGACGAGCAAACCGCCGACCGCGTAGTCTGCGATGGCGTGCAGCCACGCCGGGAGAAGTCGAACGATCGACATGGGTTTTCTTGCCCCCTGTTCGGTGCACGGCTCCGGGCCGTGCAATCGGGGGTTATTCGAAGCGCGAATCGAGCGGGATGATGTCGCAACGCGCCTTCACACAACCTCGACACGCGAGGGTCGGGGGCTACAACAGGCTCGCGAGCAGGTCGCGTGTTGCGCGGGCCTCGTCGGGCGACCCGAAGAGCGCGGGAGCGAAGTCGGTGACGCCGATGTCGCCGAGTTGGTTCACCGCGTCGCGTACCGTCGCTGCGTCGCCGACGATCGCGACATCGGCGGGGCCGGCCGCGCCTTCGCGGTCGAGCATCGCCCGGTACGACGGCAGCATGCCGTAGACCGAGAACTCTTGCGCGGCGCGTGCACGCGCCGCATCCGTGTCGTCGGTGACACACACGGGCAGCGACGCGCAGACGCGCGGCGCGGGCCGGCCGGCGTCGCGTGCGGCTTTCGTGATCGACGGGATCGTGTGCTCGGCGAGCGTCGCGGGACCCGTCATCCACGTGATCGTGCCGTCGGCGACCGCGCCCGCGAGCTGGAGCATGCGCGGCGCGAGCGCGGCGATGAGGATCGGGCACGGCGGCGCGTCGGCAACGTTCACGGATCCGTGCGCGCTCAACGTCTCGCCTGCGAACTGCGCGTCCTCGCCGTGCACGAGCGGCACGAGAATCGAGAGGTACTCGCGCATGTGGCGCGCCGGCTTGTCGAACGACAGGCCGAACATGCCCTCGATCACGATCTGGTGCGAGAGCCCGATGCCGAGGATGAAACGGCCGCCGGTCGCGGCCTGGGTCGTGAGCGTCTGCTGCGCCAGCATCATCGGGTGGCGCGGGTAGGTCGGCACGACCGCGGTGCCGAGCTCGATGCGCGGCACCTCGCGACCGACCACCGCGAGGAGGCTGATCGCGTCCATGCCGAAGATCTGCGGCAGCCAGAACGACGCGAAGCCCGCGGCCTCGGTCTCCCGCGCCGCGGCGATCACGTCGTCGATCGTGCGGTTCGCGGTGTCGCCACCGAACATTCCGATGCGCATGTGGGTCCTCCCTGCCGGCCGGAGGCTAACGGTCTGCGGCGCCCGCCGTTGCGGGTGAGCAGCTCCGATGGGCCGGGTCGGCTCCTGTGATGAAGCGCGTGATTTCATCCGCGCGCGAGGCGCGATCGGGCTGGAGCCGAGGCCTCCGAGCCGCTCTAAAATGTGATCTTGGTCACGAGCGAACGTCCTCGCGCCGAGTCGTCCGTCGGGATCGTGCTCGTCGCCGGCCCGCCCGGCTCGGGCAAGGGCACCCAGTGTGCGCGGCTCGCGGAGCAGCACGGCTGGGGCCACCTCTCGAGCGGCGAGCACTTCCGCGATCTCATCGCGCGGCGCACGCCGCTCGGTCTGAAGCTCCAGTCCCTCGTCGATGCCGGCGGCCTCGTCCCCGACGACCTCACCGTCGAGATCGTGCTGCGCGCGCTCGATGAGATGGCCTACGAGCTCGTGCTCCTCGACGGCTTCCCGCGCACGCTCCCGCAGGCGCACGCGCTGATCGAACGGTCGACGCACCACGTCGTGCGGCGCGTGGTCGAGCTGTCGGTGCCGACGCGCGTCTCGTTCGAGCGGCTCGCGGAGCGGGCGCGCTCCGATGACGACGTCAGCGCGATCCGGCTGCGGCTCGCGCTCTACGAGTCGCAGACCCGGCCTGCGATCGAATGGTTCTCGGGTCTCGGCATCGTCGTGACCATTGACGGCAACCAGCCGCCTCCCGATGTCGGCGACGCGATCGCGAGCGCGCTCGCGGACCTGGACGTGCTCGACGGGATCGCGGCGGCGCCGTCGCCGTCGTCATCGTCATCGTCGGGCGCCGCAACCGTCTGAGCACAACGCACGCCGCGGATTGAACCGCGGCGGCCTGCGGTCCGTACCGGGGGCGTGCTCCGGATCCGCCTTCGTTCCCTCGCGGCCGCGTGGCCGGCGCCGCTCGTCGTCGGTCTCGTCGCCTTCGGCTGCTCGAGCACCGCGTCACGCGGTGCGCATCCGGCGTCGAGCCGCGGGCCCACGAGCACCGTCGCCGACGTGCACGTGACGGCGACGAGCTTCACGAGCTTGAAGACGATGACGCCGGTGCGCGGCTTCTTCGTCGCCAACCTGCTCGGCAACTCGAAGGGCACGCTCGCGGTCGCGCACTCCGCCGCCGGCGGCACGTACCCGGTCGGCACCGTGCTCCAGCTCGTGCCGCAAGAGGCGATGGTGAAGCACCGCCCCGGTTGGAATCCCGCGACCGACGACTGGGAGTTCTTCTCGCTCGACGTGTCGAACTCGGGAACCAAGATCCTGACGCGCGGCGTGCAGAACGTCGTGAACCGATTCGGCGGTAACTGCGCGGCGTGCCACTCGGCCGCGAAGTCGAAGTTCGACTTCGTGTGCGAGCACGATCACGGCTGCGCGCCGCTGCCGATCGGCGACGCGCTGATCCGCACGATTCAGCTCGCGGATCCGCGTCCCTCCACCTAGTGCCCCGGCTAGTCGCCCGACAGCCGGCGCGGTTCGACGATCGGGCCCGCGAGCAGCGCCCGTACCACCGTGCCGAGCTCGGCGGGGTACACGATCTCGCTCGTCGCGTCGAGCTCGTCGGGTGTCCACCATCCGTACCGCAGCAGCGAGCGCTGCTCGATCTCGATCCAGCCGCGACCGTGTGGCTCGAAGCGATCGACGCGTAGGGCGAAGAACCACTCGTCCTGCTCGTAGCTGCGGCCGTCGAACGCGAACGTCGTGCGCCGCGTCGCGATGCACGGGCCGAGCGACTCGACATCGACGTGCAGGCCGGTCTCCTCCTCGACCTCGCGCGCCGCGGCGGTCTCGAGTGCCTCACCCTCCTCGATGCCGCCACCGGGCGTGTGCCACCACGGGCCGAGCTCCGGCTGCGAGGGATCGTGACCCTGGATCAGCAACACCGCGCCGTCGGCGATGAGCAGCACGCGCGCGGCGCGACGTTCGACGGTGTCCAAGCCTGTCGACGCTAACGCGAGGTATCGTCGACGCGTCTCGAGCCGACCAGAGGGGCAGGGTCTGACGACCCCGGTTCGGATTTTGCTGGTCGCGCCCGCTTTCGCTCGCCGCTCCTGACGCCGCAGCCGACGGATCGGACGAGCCGCACAGCGACCCGCCCGTTGCGGCGGGACGACGCGGTCCAGACGTCCGTCACCGCGCGTCCGGGAGTTGTGTCATGACCACCGTTCCGAGTCCGAAGATCGAGCTGCACGTCCACCTCGAGGGCACCGTGCGCGCGCCCGAGCTGTTGCACATCGCGCGCCGCAACCGCGTCGGCCTGCCGGTCGACTCCGTCGAAGACCTCGCCGCGCTCTACGAGTTCACCGACTTCGACCACTTCATCAAGCTCTGGGTCATGACGACCCACGTGATCCGCACGGAGCTCGACTTCCGCGAGGTCGTCGTGAGCTACGCGGCCGAAGCCGCGTCCTACGGCGCGGTCTACCTCGAAGGCATCTTCTCCCCGGCGGAGCGCGTGCTCGGGGGCGCGTCGTGGGACGAGGTCTTCACCGGCTTCTGCGACGGCGCGGCCGAGGCGAGGGAACGGCACGGTGTCGAGGTGCGCCTGACCCCCGACATCCCGCGCACGTTCGACCTCGAAGCCGCGATGGAGACCGCGCGGTACTCGCTCAAGTACCGGGACCGCGGCATCGTCGCGCTCGGGCTCGGCGGCCTCGAGGCACAAGGGCCGCCGGAGAAGTACGCGCCCGCGTTCGACCTCGCGAAGGGTGGCGGGCTCGGGTCGGTGCCGCACGCGGGTGAGGCCGCGGGGGTCGAGTCGATTCGCGCCGCGCTCGACCTGCTCCACGCCGACCGGCTGCGGCACGGTGTGCGCGCGGTCGAGGATCCCGCGCTGCTGCGTGAGCTCGCCGACCGCCGTGTCGTGTGCGACGTGTGCCCGGTGTCGAACGTGCGCACGCGCGTCGTCGACACGCTCGCCGCGCACCCGCTGCCGGCGCTCCTCGCCGCCGACGTGCCCTGCTCGATCAGCACCGACGACCCCGCGATGTTCGACACCGACCTCGGCCGTGAGTACGAAGCGGCGGCCCAGCTCGGGTGCACCGCGGAGGCGGCCTTCCGGGCCGGCATCGAGGGTGCGCGGTGCGACGACGCCACCCGGGCCGAATTGCGCGCGATCGCGGCGCGAACGTCCTGGTAGAGGGTGTCCTCGAAGCGCGTTTGTACGACCACGCAGAGTGGTAGGACTGCTTCTGTATGTCCCGCCGCCTGCTGCTGCTCCTCGCCGGTTTCGGAGGTGCGGCCTTCGCGTTCGTGCTCTGGTCGGGCACCGCGTACGCGAGCGCACCGCGGACGCTCGATACTCCGAGCATCCCGGGCGCGCTCGGCGGCGCGTTGCCCCACCCGGGGCACGGCGCGCGGCCGCCGCTCCCGAAGCCCGCGGTGCCGCCGGCGGTCCGACCCGTCGTGAAGATCGTCCATCCGATCGTGCAGCACACGATCACGCGCGTGCGGGAGTCGGTCGCGCCGGTCGTGTCGATCGCTCCGATCGGACACGCGCCGAGCGCGCGGACCCCCGTCGTCGCGCCGCTCGCGGCACGCACGGTCGCGACCCACCCGCACCACGCGGTGACTCGGCATCTGCGTCAGGTCAACGGCACGGCGCCGCGCGCGACGCGTGCGCGCACCACTTCTTCTCCGGCACGCGTGCCCGCGCACGCGGTGCGGCACCGGCGCGCGGATCGCTTCCCGCTCGGTGTCGACGACGGTCCGTTCGGCTCCCCGTCGACGGGCCTCGGTGTTCCGTTCGCAGTCACGACGCGCGATGGCTGCCGTCAACCCGACGGCTGGTCGCACGCGCCGATCGATACGGCGCGCGAACCGGAGACGGTCGTCCTTCGCGACATCGCCCGCCCCGGTTAGCAACACCTCCCTCACGCGTCCGCTCGTCGACGAGTGGACGTCTCGTGCACTCCGCGCGCGCCGCCCGGCGCGCCGAACGAAGGGAAGTGTTGTGATTCGCATTCATGCTCTCGCGCGCGCATTCGCGGCCGCAGCGGTCGCCGGCGTGACGCTCATCGGATTTGGCGGAGTCGCCGGTGCGACGACGCTGTCGGTGTCGGTTCCCGGTCTGCTCGACGGCAGTGGCGCGAGCCACCCGATCGTGACGATCGGAACCGGCTCACCCACTACGCCGCCCGTGCCCGGAACCGACGCGTTGGTTCCCGCACACGTCGACGTGCACCTGCACCCGAACGCGTCGAGCGTCCCGGTCTCGGACCCGACGGGTCAGACCTCGCAGCTCGTCCGTCTGGGCGACACGCACGTGAAGGTCGACGCGTGCATCGCGGCGACGATCCTCAGCGGTGACGACCCGCAGTCGTGCCCCGGCGCGATCGACGGAGCGAACCCGATCGTGGGTCAGGTGTCGGCACTCCAGGACGCCGGCACCCTGCCGCGCGCCCTCGCCGACGTCGGCGGGTGTGTCGAGGTCCGGCAGGCCGCCGGCGCGCCGATCGACACCTGCACGGCGTCGATCCCGACCGGCTCCCTGCCGACGGGTTCGCTGCCGACGGGTTCGCTGCCGACGGGTTCGCTCCCGACGGGTTCGCTCCCGACCGGGTTGCTGCCGACGGGTTCGCTCCCGACCGGCAGTCTCGGTGACGTGTCGAACCTCGGGTCGTTGCCGAGCGGCGCAGCCCTCGACCCGACCACGGTGACGAAGGCCCTCTCGACGAGCGGTCTGTGCGACCTCGTCGGTCAGCTCGGGCTCGACTCGTTGCTGTCGTGCAGCAACAGTGCGGCAGCGCCGAGCGTCCCGGTCGGTACGACCGCGGGCAGCCCGGTCAACGCGAAGACGGTGTGCCTCGGGCTCGCAGCGGTGATCAACGTCGACACCGGCCTGTGCAGCAGCAACGGCGCGTCGACTCCGGCGGCCCACGCCCACGCCACCGTCAAGGCCCGCCACGACGGCGGTGCGACCGCGGTGACGGGTGCGGGCACGACGCCGGCGCAGCTGAACGGCTCGTGCGTCGCGAACGTCGGCGCGTCGTCGTCGTCATCGTCGCCGTTCTCGCCGATGTCGGCGGGTGGCTTCGCGGGTGCGGGCTTCGGCCTCGCCGCCCTCGGCAAGCTGCTCCGCCGCCTGCGCAACCCGCTGGCCGCGTAATCGTCCACCAGATCGGGCGGGTCGCGTCGCGGCCCGCCCGACTTGGGGGCTGGGGCGTCAGGAGCGGCGAGCGCAGCGAGCACGAACCGGGCGGGGCGCCGGCGGGTCGGCGGGTTACTTGCGCTCGAGGTACGCGCCGAGTCGACGGGCGATGCCGCGGCAGGTGTCCTCGCCGTAGCCCATCCCGAGCGTCGCGGGGTAGCGGTTGAACACCGCGATCGAGAACGGGTGCGCGAGCAGCGGGCTGTCGAAGATCGCGGTGCAGTGCACGCGCCAGACCGGCGCGTCGGTGTCCTCGTACCAACCGTTCTTGATCGCCGGCGCGATGTCGGGCGCGACCACATCGGCGAAGCCCCACTGCTCGCTGCTCACCACGTGGTGCATGAGGTTGAGCTCGAGCTGCGTGCTCTGCGGGTCGAGCATGCGGTTGCCCGCGAGCATCGCCTCCAGCCGCGCCTGGTCGTGCGCGGTCGTGAGCGAGAAGCCCCAGCCGTGGCCGACCTGGTACGCGGTCTGCGTGAGTCCGGCGGTGCGCTCGGTCACGAGCAGCGCGTCGGGACCGCCCTCGAACGTCCAGAGTCGTTGCGCCGCGTCGTTGTCGCTCTGCTCGATCATGACCGTGAGGTCGTTCATGATCGTCGAGCTCACCGGCTGACCCTGCGCGTGCAGCTGGCGCAGGATCGCGATCGCGATCGACACCTTCACGACCGACGCGATGCGCATCTGGGTCTGGGGGAGCGGCGTGACGTCGGTGACGTTGCCGGTCGCGACGTCGCCGATCGAGACGTCGGTCGTGCCCTGGCGCGAGTGCACCCACGCGAGCATCGCGGCGTCGGCGTCGTTCGTCGTCGGACGGGGCGCGGTCGTCGTGGTGGTGACCGCAGCCGTCGTGCGCGCCTTGGTCGACGACGACGCACCCGTCGACCCCGCGCCCGACGACGACGACGAGCTGCACGCGCCGGCGACGATCGCGCACGCCGCGACGACGGCCCACAACCCGGGTGACCTTCGATGCATCAGGCGCGCTCCCGGCTGTGCAGGTTCCGGCTCTCGCTCGCGTCGGGCACCGTGTGCACGGTGTCGAACGACGCGCCGGGTACCGGGCGTTCGTCGACCGCCGGGCTCGCGCCCTCGGGCGGCCACGCCTCCGCGATGCCGCAGATGGTGGTGAGCGTCGCGTACCCCGCGTCGGCGAGCGCGGTGTCGGTGTCCGGCGGGAGCTGCTCGTCGACCGCGCGCAACTCGATCTGGAGCTGGCCATCCGACTCCGCAGTCGCGATCGCGGCGCGCACCGCTCCGAACGCGGCGAGCCGCGCCCAGCGCACACCCTTGACGTCGCCGCGCGCGAGTGCGGGCACGTTCAGGTTGAGCACCGAGCGGGGCGGCGCGTCGATGAGCACGTCGAGCACCTCGACCGCGATCGTCGCGGCGGTGTCCCAGCGCCACTCGTCGCCCGCGGCGACGCTCACCGCGAGGCCCTTCGCGCCGAAGTTCTGAGCCGTGAGCGCGGCGCCGACGGTGCCCGAGTGCAGGATGGCGCGGCCGGTGTTGAGGCCTGCGTTGATGCCCGACACGACGATGTCGGGCGGGTCGCCGAACGCGCCGAGACGCGCCGCGAGCGCGCACAAGCCCGGCGGTCCGCCGACCGCCCACGCGGGCGCGTCGCACGACGGCAGGCGCACCTGCTTCACGTCGATGCGCGAGTCGGAGTGGAAGATCCCGATGGCCGCGCCACTGCCGCTCGCGTCGGTATCGGGCGCGGCAACGACGACGTCGTGACCCGCGTCGACGACGGCGCGCGCGAGCGCGTGGAGGCCTTCGGCTTCGATGCCGTCGTCGTTCGTGGCCAGGATGCGCACCGGGTCTCGAACGTATCGGACGTCGGCGCGCCGCCGGTGTCAGTGCGGGTTCGTACGGCTCGTATCCTCGACGTGTGACCGACCCCGTGCTCCAGACCGTGCCGCTCGGCTTCCAGTGGCCCGCGGTGGATCCGTTTCTCTTCTGCGTCCACCATCTCGACCGGTACC
This sequence comes from Acidimicrobiia bacterium, assembly GCA_036271555.1. Classification (NCBI taxonomy): domain Bacteria; kingdom Bacillati; phylum Actinomycetota; class Acidimicrobiia; species Acidimicrobiia bacterium. The sequence goes on along the minus strand of DATBAK010000084.1, from coordinate 32,742 downwards.
CGAAGGCGAACGCGCAGCTCGGTCCCGACGCGTCGCTCGCGGGACGCGATCTCGGCTCGGATTTCAGCGGCGTCGACGGGTGGCGCATGTACCACGGCACCGTCGTGCCCGGCTTCCCGCAGCATCCGCACCGCGGCTTCGAGACCGTGACGTTCGTGCGCCAGGGTCTCATCGACCACTCCGACTCGCTCGGCGCGACCGCCCGCTTCGGCCGCGGCGACGTGCAGTGGCTCACCGCCGGTGAGGGCATCGTGCACAGCGAGATGTTCCCGCTGCTCGACCGCGACGGCCCGAACCCGTGCGAGCTGTTCCAGATCTGGCTCAACCTGCCCGCGGCCGACAAGCTCGTCGATCCGTACTTCACGATGCTGTGGGACGAAGACATCCCGCGCGTCGTCGCGAAGGACGACGACGGCCGCACGACGCGCATCACCGTGATCGCGGGCACGCTCGACGACGCCGCGCCACCCGCGCCGCCGCCGAGCTCGTGGGCGTCACGCGCCGACGCCGACGTCGCGATCTGGCACATCGTCGCGGAGCCCGGCGCGCGCTGGTCGCTGCCCCGTGCCGCGGGCGGATCCGACACGCTGCGCACGCTGTACGTGTTCGAAGGCGCACTACAGATCGGTGCCCACGATCTCGCCGGGCCGACCGGCGCGGCGCTGGCCGCCGGCGCGACCGTCGAGCTCGTCGCGGGCGACGCCGGTGCCGAGGCCCTCGTGCTGCAGGGCCGTCCGATCGGCGAGCCGGTCGCGCAGTACGGGCCGTTCGTGATGAACGACGAGGCCGGCATCGAGCAGGCGTTCGCCGACTACCGCGAGACCGGTTTCGGCGGCTGGCCCTGGCCCGCCGACGGCCCGGTGCAGCCGCGCGACGAGGGCCGTTTCGCCCGCCATGCGGACGGGACCGTCGAGCGTCGATAGCGTTCGCGCCATGAGCAACCACGACGAGTACGTCCCCAGCCCGGCCCAGTGGGTGCGCGACCAGGTCGCGCAGTACGAGGGGTCCGGCGGGCAAGAAGCGAACACGCTGCTCGACACGGGCATGCCGGTCGTGATCGTCACGATGCGCGGCAACAAGTCCGGCAACCTCCGCAAGGTCGCGCTCATGCGCGTCGAGCACGACGGCGAGTACGCACTCGTCGCGTCGATGGGCGGCGCGCCGAAGCACCCGGTCTGGTACTACAACCTCGTCGCGCACCCCGACGACGTCGCGATCCAGGACGGGCCCGAGCCGTTCCCCGTCTCCGTGCGCGAGGTCGACGGCGACGAGAAGGCGCAGTGGTGGAAGCGGGCCGTCGCCGCGTACCCGCCGTACGCGGAGTACCAGGAGCGCACGACCCGCCAGATCCCGCTGTTCGTCGCGAAGCGCAAGGGCTGAGCCCGCGAGCCCGCCGGCCTCGCGGCTCGCTCACCGAACGGCCGAACCGTTCTCAGACGATTCCCAGACTGAATCGTCACAATGTCCGAGGTCATGACGTTGTCCTCGGCGCGCGCGCAACCGTCGGCTCCGCTCCGTGCGCTCCATCGAGAGCGCGCCGCCGCCGCGGATCGCGCCTGGATCGTCGAGATGCTGGCCGTGGTCAACGCGGTCGTGATCGTCGGCATGTGGGTGCGGCACGGCGGTGTCTCGACCCTCGGAACGCCCGGCGGTGTCGCAACCGGCACCGGCCAGCTCACCGGCCTCCTCGGCACGTACGTCGTGCTGCTCGAGCTGCTGCTCATGACCCGGCTGTCGTGGCTGGAGCGCGCCGTCGGGCTCGACCGGTTGGCGATCTGGCACCGCTGGACCGGGTTCACCGCGGTCTCGCTCCTCGTCGGGCACACGGTACTGATCACCATTGGATATGCGCAGAGCGCGCACGTATCGCTGTGGTCGCAGACGTCGGACTTCGTGCGCAACTACGCCGACGTGCTCATGGCGTTCGTTGCGCTCGCGCTGCTCGTCGCGCTCGCGGTCACGTCGGTGCGAGCCGCGCGCCGTCGGTTGCAACGCGAGACGTGGTACTTCGTCCACCTGTACGCGTACCTCGCCGTGGTGCTCGGTTTCGCGCACCAGCTCGCCGTCGGCAACGACTTCGTCACCGACCGGCTCGCGCGCGTCTACTGGGTCGGTCTGTTCGTCGCGGCGGCGGTCATCGTGATCGCGTCGCGCGTCGCGTCGCCGCTGGCGTTCAACGCGCGGCACCGGTTGCGTGTGCGCAACGTTGTCCGCGAGGCACCGGATGTCGTGAGCATCATCATCAGCGGTCACGAGCTCGACCGGATGAGCGCACGCGCGGGTCAGTTCTTCCTGTGGCGATTCCTCACACCCGAGGGCTGGTGGAAGGCGCACCCGCTCTCGCTCTCCGCGGCGCCGACCAAGAACCTGTTGCGCATCACGGTGAAGGACCTCGGTGACACGACGCACCGGCTGCAGCGCGTGCGCCCCGGGACGCGTGTCTTCGCCGAGGGCCCGTTCGGAACGTTCACCGCGCGCCGACGTTCGGGCCGCGCGCTCCTGCTGATCGCGGGCGGCATCGGGATCACGCCGCTGCGAGCGCTGCTCGACGAGATGCCTCGCGGGACGGCCTGCACGCTGCTCTACCGAGTGAACGCGGACGACGACATCGTGTTCGCGCGCGAGCTGCGCGAGATCGCGGACGCGAAGGGGATCGAGGTGATCTGCCTCACCGGTTTCGAGATCGGTGACGACCAGACCGACCGGCTTGGCATCCCGATGCTGCGCCGGCTCGTGCCCGACATCCGCAATCGTGACTGCTTCGTGTGCGGGCCCCCGGCGATGATCGCCGCGGTGCGCCGGCGCCTGCACGCGCTCGGCGTTCCCGACTCGTCGGTTCACTTCGAGCGCTTCGAGTTCTGAGGAGGACAGCACTTCCATGAGACGCGCCGTACCGGCGGTCATCGCGACGGTCGGGGGACTCGCGCTGCTCGCCAACTTCCATACCGGCAGCACCAAGCCGGGCGCGCTCGCCGCGCCGACGAGCTCGACGACGTCGACGACCGTTGCCGGTGCGTCGCCGCCGCCGACGGGTACGCCCGCGACGCGCGCGACCTCACCGAAGAGCACCGCGACGACCACGACTCCCGCGCCCTCGGCCACGCGCCACGTCGACGGATCCGTGGTCGGCACGCAGTACGGCGACGTGGAAGTCGCGGTGACGGTCGCCAACGGTCGCATCACCGACGTTCAGGCGGTCGAGCTGCCGTTCGACCATTCGCGCTCGGCCGAGATCAGCGACCAGGTCGCGCCGATGTTGCGCGACGAGGCGCTCCAGGCGCAGAGCGCGCAGATCGACCTCATCTCCGGAGCGACGTACACGAGCGACGCCTACGTGCAGTCCCTGCAGTCGGCGCTGGATCAGCTCCGCTCGTGAGGTCCACCGCCGACGCGCCGTTGATCGTCACCCGGCCCGTCTGGGGCACCGTCGTGCGGATCGAAGTGCGTGACGCGCTCGACCCGCGTGCCCTCGACGACGTGTGGTCGTGGTTCGACCGGGTCGATCGCGTGTTCAGCACGTGGCGCGTCGACAGCGACATCGCTCGGATCGCGCGCGGTGAGCTGTCGGTGACCGCCGCCGACCCCGATGTCGCGCTCGTGCTCGAGCGCTGCGAGGAGCTTCGCCGCGCGAGCGATGGTGCGTTCGACGTCGCGTTCGCGGCCGGGGAGCCGCCGACGCCCACGTGCGGGCGTGGTCCGCTCGACCCGACCGGCTACGTGAAGGGTTGGGCCGTCGACCGGGCCGCGGCGCGCATCCACGCGCGCGGCTCGTCGCACTTCTCGATCAACGCCGGGGGCGACATCGTGGTCCGCGCGCCGTCGCGCGCGACCGCGTGGCGCATCGGCCTGCAGGACCCGACGCGCCCGGATGCGATCAGAGGAATGGTCACGCTCACCGATGGCGCGGTCGCGACGTCGGGTGCGTACGAGCGAGGCGAGCACGTCTTCGACGCGCGGACGGGTCGCATCGCGCGCGGGCTCGCATCGGTCAGCGTCGTCGGGCCCGACCTCGCGACCGCCGACGGCCACGCGACTGCGGCGCTCGCACTCGGAGTCGAAGGGATGGAGTGGCTGTCGACGCAGCCGCGCGTCGAGGCCTTCGCGATCACCGACGCGGGTGACGCGTGCTCCACCCCGGGCTTCGACCGGTTCCGCGGCGATTGAGCTAGGCGGTCGTGGTCGCGTGCGCGTGCCGCGGCGCGCGCACGAACTCGTCGAGCCAGGCGCTGTGGTTGCCGAGGTGCGAGACGAGCCGGAACCCGTCGGTCTCGAAGGTGCGAGTCTCCGCGTCGTCGGTCACGAGGCGCGCGTGCGAACCGAGGAACCAGATCCGGTCGACGCGCCGGCGATCCTCGATCGGGTCGACGACGTTCGCGGGTCGTCCGCCCGCGACCTCGTAGATGTCGGGTCGCGCCACGTCGGCGGTGAACGGGACCGCGCCCGTCGCGCTGCGCACGAAGCGGACCGGCCAGCGGGTGTACAGCGCGAACCCCCACACGCTCATCCGGTAGATCACGATCGGGTCGCGCGGCGCGGCTCGTGCCTCGAGCGACGCGACCAGCGGCTCGAGGTTCTCGTTCGGGTAGTAGCGGGGCAGCGGTGTGACCGACAGCAGCACCGCGACGAGCGCGATCGGCGCGATCACGAGCCAGCCGCGCCGCCGGAGCAGCGGTTCCACCGCGAAGGCGAGCAGCAGCGCGAACGTCGGATACAGGTAGATGTCGACGCGGCCGCCGATCGGTGCGACGTTCGCGGCCGAGAGCAGCAGTGCGGTCGCGCCCGGCACGACGAGTAGCAGCGCGCGCTCGATGCCGTGTGCGAACGCGACGATCGTCGCGAGCGCGAGGAGTGCGAGCGTCAGCGCGGGCGGGAGCGCGGAGAAGCCGCGCGCGACGTGCGCCAGCGTGAGGCCGAGCTCGCTGCGCACCCGCAGGTGGTCGTCGGTCCAGAAGCCGTCTTCGATCTGCCAGTAGCGGTGCAGCGGCGAGTTCGACGCGGGCCGGATGACGAGGGCCCACCAGCTGCCCGCCGCGAGCGCGTAACTCCCGGTCGCGATCGCGGCGACGACGCGGTGGGTGCGGGTGCGGACGGCACGGATTGTGAGCGCCGCGAACGCGCCCGCGACAACCGGCGCCACCGTCAACGAGGCGACGCTCGCCACGATCGCGGTCGCGGTGAGCACGATCACCCTCCGGCGCGTCGGCGACTCGAGCGTGCGCCACGCGACGACGAGCACCGCGGCGGTGAGCAGCGCGTCGAGCGTGTACTCCTTCACGCGCGACGAGTACTCCATGTGTAAGGGCGCGAACAGCAGCAGCGCTCCCGCGACCAGCGCGGCCGCGCGGTTCATCCGCATCGAACGCGCGACGAGGTACACGGCCGCGGGACCGACGACGCCCGCGACGAACGCGAGCATCTGCGCGTGCAACGACGTGAGACCGACGGCCTTGAGCCAGAGATCGGTCGCGAACGAGAACAACGGGGCCGTGAACGTGGTGCGCGCGAGTTGCGCGAGCCCATGGCTTCGGTAGCCGACCGATACCCACGCGTCGTCGAGGAAGAGGCTGTGCGGCGCGAGCGGCCGGTCGCGCGTGAAGATCGCGAGCGCGGTGAGGCCGGCGAGCACCGCGCCGTCGACCAGATACCGACGAGAACCGACCGCGTCGTCGCGTTGCACGGCGCGGAGTATTCGCGATCGCGACGCGTACGCGGCATCGGCCTCTCATGAGGTCGTGCTCATGAATGCGTGCGGAGAGAAGCGGGCAGACCGACGTCCCGCGGGCGAGATCAACCGCACGCGCGCGCGATTTGGGTGTTTCGTGTCTCGCGAACGTGCAGGTCGGCGGCGTATCCGCGTGCGCCGGCCACATTCAGTCTCAAGGCCAATACGGTGGGGCGTCGATCCCTGGCCCGAGGTGGGGACGCCGAGATCGGACTGGCTGCCACGGATGCGCAGTCCACGGGGGAGCGAGACGATGCGCTCATATCACGCACACCGGCGCCTGCGAATCGGAGTGATCGCACTCGTCGCAACCGGCGTCGCGGTGCCCGTGCTCGCACACGCGTTCGCGTCGACTCCGCAGCCGAAGATCGAGCTGATCGGCGACGCGACGGTGTCGTCGGGACGCTCGACGGCGTCGCCGTCGACCGCGCTGCCGCACGGCACGGCGAAGGGCGACTTCCTCGTCAGCTACGTCGAGGCGTCGCCGAGCTCGACGGTCACGTGCGCGCCGAGCTGGGTCAAGCGGCTCGACGTCGTGAACGGCGAGGCGACGCGCCTCGTCGCGTGCACGCACCTCGAGACGGTGAACGCCGAGCGTCCGCGTGTCACGCTGCAGCCCGCGGGGCACGCGTCGATGGTCACGATGGCGTTCTCGCACGTCGACCTGGTGACACCCGTCGCCGGAGCCGCGGGGGCGACCGGCCTGCAAGGCCCGAGCGTGAACGTCCCGTCGGATCACTCCGTCGTCGTGCTCGCGCAGGGCAGCCCCCACTGGCGGGTCGACTTCGCGCCGCCCGACGGCTCGCGCAAGATCGCGATCACGAACGACGGCGTCGGCGGCGAGGTCGCGACCGCGATCGATCGCGCGTCGCAGTCGCGTGCCATGCCCACGCAGCGCTGGACGTACGGCGTGCGTGAGGCCACGAACACGCCCGCCGGCAAGGCCGCGGCGGAGTCGGACGCCCGCTGGAGCGGCCCGACGTCGGTCACGACCGCGCTCGTGCTGAACCTCGCCGACGAACCGGTCACCACGACGACCACACCGGCGACGACCGCGCCCACCACGACCACGCCCGGCAGCCCGGGCGGTGCGCCGCAGACCCCGCCCGCGCAGATCTGCGGCGATCACTCGGTGCTCGACGGGCCGGCGACCCCGCCCGCCGGCGCGATCGTCGTGCCCGCGGGCGACAACCACGGCCTCACCTGGAACGCGCGCACCACGTACTGGTTCGCGCCGGGCGTCCACACGCTCGGGTCGGGGGAGTACGACCAGGTCATCCCGGCCGACAACGACACGTTCGTCGGCGCGCCCGGCGCGGTGATCGACGGTCAGAGCAAGAACAACTTCGCGTTCACGCAGCACGCCGCGAACGTGACGATCGAGCACCTGACGATCCGGAACTTCGTGTCGCCGCAGGATCAGGGTGTCGTGAACCACGACTCGGCCAATGGCTGGACGATCGCGAACAACACCATCGCCGACAACCAGGGCGCCGCGCTCATGGCGGGGGCGAACCAGACCGTCCGCGACAACTGCATCGATTCGAACGGGCAGTACGGGATCAACGCCTACCAACAGGGCAACGGCATCTCGGCGCTGGTGATCGACCACAACGAGATCGCCGACAACAACACCGGCGACTGGGAGAAGCGCCAGCCCGGCTGCGGCTGCACCGGCGGTCTGAAGCTCTGGGCGGTGCGCGGCGCGTCGATCACGAACAACTACGTGCACGACAACAAGGGCGTCGGTGTGTGGGCCGACACGAACGACGTCGCCATCGAGATCGGCGGCAACTACGTCTCGAACAACGACGCCGAAGGAATCATGTATGAAGCCAGCTACAACGGCTTCATCCACGACAACACGCTCGCGAACAACGCGTGGGTGGCCGGCCCGACGAACCCGGGCTTCCCGACCGGCGCGATCTACATCTCCGAGAGCGGCGGCGACTCGCGCGTCAGCTCGAAGTACTCGACGTTCGAGATCTCGGGCAACGTGCTGTCGAACAACTGGTCGGGCGTGATCCTCTGGGAGAACGCGGATCGGTTCTGCAACTCACCGGCGAACCCGACGAGGGACTGCACCGAGGGCGGCCACGCGAGCCTGTCGACGTGTGTCGCGGGGACGATCGACCACGCGCCGTACTTCAGCGACTGCCGCTGGAAGACGCAGAACCTGTCGGTGCACGACAACGAGTTCGGCCTCGACCCGACGAAGGTCCCCGGATGCGCGCTCAACAAGGGCTGCGGACTCAACGGCGTGTTCTCGCAGTGGGGCACGTACCCGTCGTGGTCGCCGTACCAGGGCCAGGCCATCGAGAACGCGATCACGTTCCATCAGAACAACGTGTTCTCGAGCAACACCTACACGGGCACGTGGCGGATGATGGCGCACGACCAGGGAACCGAGCTCCAGCTCGCCGCGTGGCAGGCGAGCCCGTACAACCAGGATCACAACAGCTCGATGAATCCGTAGTGCGGGTGCCTCGACCGCGAGGTCGAGCTACTCGGCGCCGCTGAGCGCGGGCTCGCCGCGTGCGGGCTCGAGCGCCGCGGCCCGCGGGCGCAGGTGCGCCCACAGGTGCCAGCCGAGAAACCGCTCGCCCCGTGTGCCGTGCACCGGCAACGGCGGCGCGTGCATGAACCGCCGATAGGTGTCGGTGACGTCGAAGTCGGGGAAGTCGTCGCGCAGCCGGCGCCGGTCGTAGACCCGCGCGAACGGGTTGTCGGGCCCGTCGGTGTTGCTGTGCACGAAGCGCCGGAGGCGGAGGTAGTGCAGCAGGCCCTCGCGCTTCGCGTTGCGCACGTGCGCGGCGACCATCGGGTTGCGTGTCGTCACGCCGGCGCGCACGAGCGGGTAGGCGCCGAGCAGCGCGGCGCGCCGGATGAGCCCGATCGCGACGAGGTAGTTCAACGACCAGCGCGCGTACATCATCACGACGAGCTCGCCGTCGGGGCGCAGCACGCGCCGGATCTCGCGCTGCGCGGCGTGGATGTCGGGGACGTGGTGCAGCACCCCGTGGCTGAACACGAGGTCGAACGAGTTGTCGGCGAACGGCAGCTCGACCGCGCTCGCCTGCCGCAGGTCGTCGTAGGGGAGGCCGTGCAGGTCCAGCCGGGCGCGCACCCGCCGGATCGACTCCGGCGTGAGGTCGACGCCGGTCCAACGCGCGCCCCGCCGGATGAGCTGCTCGGACTCCGCGCCCTCACCGGTACCGATCTCGAGCACGCGCCGGCCCGCGAGGTCGAGCCGGTCGAGACACTCGGGGATGTGCGCCTCGATCCCGTACTTGAAGCGGTCGTACTCGGTGAAGAACCGGCCGGGATCGTCGTGGTCGTACGCGCGGGGCGCGCCGTCCTGCTCCTGCCCGCACGGATGCGCGTCCCAGAACTCGCAGATCTGGTTCTCGGCGGCGCCGGCCGTCGGGCTCGCGGTGCGCCGCGGGCGGGTCGGATGTTCGATCGCGAAGCGGTACGCATCGAGCAGTTGCGCGACGTTCGCGTCGGGATCGAAGCGGCGCGCGTACTCGGCGCGCGCGGTGGCCCCATACTCCGCGAAGCGTTCGGGATGCTGATCGACCTCCGCGAAGACGCGTGCGAGCGCGTCGGCGTCGCCGGGCGCGACGAGCACCCCGCTGTGCCGGTCCTCGATGAGCTCCGGGAACGAGCCGTGCGCGGCGGCGACCGGCGCGACGCCGAGGGCCATCGCTTCGACCGCGACGAGGCCGAACGCCTCCTCCCACGCGGACGGAACGATCGCGGCCCGCGCGCTCGCGACGAGCGCGGCGCAGTCGGCGCGGCTGAGCATGCCGCACACGTCGACCGACGGGCGCCCGTTGGCCCAGGTCCGTACCGCGGCTTCCAATGGTCCCGCGCCCGCGATGACGAGCCGGAGCGCGCCGCCGGCGGCCGCTTGGAAGCGGTCCCACGCCTCCATCAGCAGGGGCACACCCTTCGCCGGCGCGAGCCGACCCGCGTAGACCACCACGTGGCGCGGGGCGGGACGTACCGGCGGCACGATGTCGGCCGGTACGAGGTTGGGCTTCACGAACACGCGCTCCGGCGGCAGCTGGAGCCCCTCGAGGATCTGGCGCTGGCGATCGGAGATCATCAGGAACGCGGCGGGGATCGTGCGCCACGCACCGAGGTGCAGCGACGACGAGAGCGCGATCGGCGCGGTCGGCAACGACCCCTCGCGGTAGCAGCCGTGGCGCACGCCGGGCCCGAGCGCGCGGTGGCCGAGGCAGTCGTGGCAGACGTGTCCGTCGCGGAAGAGGTCGCCGCTCGCGCACGCGAGCCGGTAGTTGTGCAGCGTGACGACGACCGACACGTCGGTGGCGCGGCACGCGTGCAGGATCGACGGGCTGAGGAGCGGGAACGTGTTGTGCACGTGCACGACGTCGGGACGGAAGTCGGCGATCGCGCGCGTGAGGTCGCGGCGAGCCGCGTCGTTCCACACGACGCGCGCCGGGATCGCCGAGCGGCGCGCGAGCGACCAGCTCTGGATGTCGTCGTTGAAGCGCTCGAACCGCTCGACGGTGTGCCCGGCGGCCTGCAACGCGTCGCGCTCCTGGTCGACCACGCGGTCCTCGCCGCCCGGCGACGTCGACCGGTAGCGGTTGTGTGCGACGAGGATCCTCATCGCGAGACCACCGCGCGCAGGCCGTCGCCCGGTAGCGCGAGCAACGACGCCGCGACCGTGAGGTCGAGCACGTAGGGCGACACGTCGCCGAGCCCGGTCTCCGTGAACGACGCGATCGCGCAGTAGACGACGAGGAACACCGCGATCGCAACGCCGGGACCGCGCGGTCGCATGCTCGCGAGCAGTAGTAACGACAGCAGGATCGCGGCGCACAGCGCGTCGCCGAGCAGACCCTGGTCCTGGTACGTGGCGAGCCAGCTGTTGTCGATCGGCAAGCCTGCGAACGACTTGTTCGTGAGCCCGATGCCGAACACCTCGGTGACGCGTGTGCGCGGCGCCTGCACGAGCTCGTTCCACACGGTGCGGCGGCCGTTCAGCTGCCCGACGAGCTCCGACGACTCGCCGCGCGCGAACCACGTGCGCAGCGCGGGCGCGAGCACGGTCGCGCCGAGGATGCCGAGCACCACCGCGACGATCAACGCCTGCCGCACGCGTCGCCGCATCGTCAGCACGCTCAGCATCGCGAAGATCACTCCCGCGATCATGGCGATGAGCGCGGTGCGGGTGTGCGAGAGGAGCAGCACCGCGACCGCCGGCATCGCGATCAGCATCGCGGCACGGGCGCGCAGCACACCGCACAGGCCGAGCACGACGACGATGCCGGCGAGCACCGCCGCGTAGTGACCGACCTGCGTCGGCGGGATCGGCCACAGCTGCCCGCCGAGCCGGCCGTCGGTCTGGCGCGCCCGGCCCGGCGCGACGAAGAACCCCACGACCACCGTCGACAGGACGCCGAGGAGACAGGTCACGTGCCACTTCAGCAGCGTGCGATCGGGTCGCCCGAACAGCGGCGTCAGCAACCACAGCACGGCGACGAACGCGCAGAAGCGCCCGGCGCGAAAGAGCGTCCCGAAGCCGTAGACCGCGTGGATGCTGACGGTGAGCGACGCGAGCGCCAGGACCGTGAACAGGGTGAGGAACAAGTTCGGCCGGACGACGCGATCGCGGTTGAGCCACAGCGCGAGCACGACTGCGAGCGCGAGCGCGCCCTGCGTCAGGAGCTTGCCGACGAAGGTCGGGATCGGGACGAGCAGCGGCATCTGGTTGAACGCGAGCCCGTTGAAGAACAGCAGCGCCCACACGAAGAGGCCGAGGCGCCGGCGGTCGCGCCGCGCCGGCTTCGGCTCCGTCGCGGCGAGCGCGGTCGGGATCGGTGCGACGGTCGTCGTGCTCACGACACCGGCGCCTTCGGCGCGCGGCGGTGTGCCGGCGCGTTCTCGACCTCGGCGGACACGGGCACCATGAACGCGCCGAGGCTGTCGTCGTGCGGATCACTCCCGACGAGCACGACCGACCGCAGCTTCAGCCCCGCGGCGCGGATCATCGTCGCCTGCGACTGGAGCGTCGCGGTGCTCGCCCGGCCCGCGGTGACGACGATGACCGCGTCGCTCGCCCACTCGCGCAGGTGCTCCGCGCCGCGCGCGGGCGCGAGCACCGCGAGCACGACCACCCCGTCGCGCCGCGCGTCGGCGCCCGCTTCGACATCGTCGTCCGCGGGCGACGCCAGCGCACCGCCGGTCTCGTTGACGACCGTGACCACGAAGCCGTCTTCTGCGAGCCGGCGATCGAGCGCCCCGACCGCGGCCTTCGCGACGCCGATGTCGCCGACCGCGACGACGACGAGCGCGGGCGGCTTCGTAGTGGCGGACTTCAAGAGCCCGACGAGGTGCCGCACGACGAGCGTCATGTCGTCGGGGCCCTTCGAGCGTCGCGCGAAACGCCACGGCACCCGTCGCATCCGGCCGACGCTCACGAGCACCGGCGCCGACAGCGCGGCCGCGACATCGGCGCGTCGAACCGGACGCGTGGAGACGACCGCGGCGAGGGTCACGCCACCCAACGCGAGCGCGAGCGCGGCGACGAGTCCCGTCCCGACGTCGGCGAGGAGCGTCTTGGCGCGCGAGAGCGCGACCGGCGCGGCCGCGTCGATGACATGACTGCCCTCGACGACGGTCGTGGTCGCGAGCACGTTCGTCTCGACCTGGCTCTCGATCTGGTCGATGCCGCTCGTCTGCGCGGCGCGCTGCGTCAGGAGATCGCTGAGCGTCGGCGCGTCGGGCGCGGTCGGTTGGTCGGGAGTGGTACCGAGCGCCGTGATCTGACGGTTCGTCGCCGTGAGCTCGATCTCGAGCGCCTGCTCGCGTTGCCGCAGCACCTTCTCGACCACGGTGAGCTGGTAGTCGTAGGTCTGCTTGCGGAACTGGAGGAATGCGCGGGACAGCGCGTTCGCGCGCCGCACGGCCTCGGTCGAGTCGCCGGCGCGCGCGGTGATCTCCAACACGGAGTTGCTGAGGACCGTGCCGTGGTAGCTCGCGGCGAAGCTCACCGGAGACTGGTGGAGCCCGAGTGACTTCTCGGCCGCGCGCGCGACCGCGCGCGTCTCGAGCAGGCTGAGATCGGTCTGGACCGCCTGCGACGGATCGACGCCGTTCGGATACTGCAGCAGCAACGACGTGGTCGCCGAGCGGCGCTGCGACACCCCGAACGCGAACACGAGGCCGGCGACGACGCCGACGATCGCGAATGCCGCGACGAGGCGGCGCGCGCGTCGCCACGCGGCGAGGACCGTGTGCACGCTGACGAGACCGTCGGCCGGTCCCGCGAGGAGGTCGGACGGGCGCGCGCTCATCGCGATCCCGCGCGGTGCGTGGGGTTGATCGGGAACGGCAGGATCGGCCGTGGCTCCTCGAGCTCCGCGGCATCGCGTCCGCTGCTGTCGTCGCGCGGTTCGGGATTCGCCACGATCACGCCCAGGAGCGAGCGACCGGACTCGGACGCGGCCATCGACACCGCGCCCAGCGTCTCCGACGTCGCGAAGCCGGACGAGACCGCGAGCAGCGTCGTCGTCAACCGGTCGGGGTTGCCCCGCTCGATCGGACTGCCGTTCGCGACGAGGACGCCGATCACGAGCTGCGGGTCGCACCGTTCGATCTCGCGCGCGTCGGCGCGCGGGTCGACGAGCCACAGGTTGGGGAGCGCGGGGATCGACGGGTCGTCGTCGTCGTGGTCGGCGCCGCCCGTCGTCAGGTCGATCGCCGGTCGCGCGATCGGATCGACGAGCACCGTGCGGACGCCGGCGCGCGCGCTGAACGCGGCCAGCTGCAGCGGCACCGCCTGGGCGGCGTCGTCGCCGGGGAGCTGCAGCACCAGCACGCGAGCGGGGCCGTCGTCGTGCGCGGTGAGCAGATGGCGGAGGATCCAGCGCAAGCCGAAGCTCGCGTCGAGCGTCGGCTCGTAGCGCGACATGAGCTCGAGCCGCTCTTCCGGGCTGCGCGCCGAAGTGGTCGATACCGAGGCGATCGTCGGCACGCCGGCGGCGCGCGCGATGTCGTCGCGCCGGCGGAGTCGTCGGTCGCGACGCTCGTAGGCGAGTGCGACGACCGCGCCCGCGATGAGGCCGAGCAGCAGCCCGAGGCCGAGGTCGCGCGTCAGGGTGAGCGCGAGCGCGCTCGACGCGCCCGAGGCGCGCTGGAGCACGCTCGTACCCGAGTTCGTGACCGCGGAGTTCGACTGGACGTCGGAGATCTGGCTGTTGAGGTTGAGCAGCTGCGACGTGAGGTCGGACTGCTGCGATCGCAACGAGTCGAGGTGCGCCTGCTCGCTCGCGGCCGCGGCGCTGGTGGGGTCGAGCTGGCCGAGGGCGGCGAGTCCTGCGTCGATCTGGCTCTGGAGGTTGGTCGCCTGGGCGGTGAGCGTGGTCGCGCGGGCTTTCAATGTGGTGACGACACGCGACACCAGCGCCGAAGTGCCCTGCTGCGACCATTGGACGTAGGAGGCCGCGACCTGGTTCGCCGTCGTCTCGGCCACCTGCTTCGACGGTGCGTGCACCGCGAACTGGAGCAGGTCCGGGGTCGGCGCGCTCACGTGGACGCGGTGGCGCAGCTCGGCGATGCCGGGCGACGGGTGCAGCGCGCGGCTCGCGCGCCCGAGCACGTCGCTGCTCGACGCGATGCGCACCTGGGTCTGTACGTCGCGCGTCGGCGCGCCGGTGGAGTCGAGCCCGGATGCGGGCAGCAACACGAGCGCGCGCGCCGTGTAGGGCGGTGGAGACGCGATCGCGAGCGCGGTCCCCAGCAGGAGACCGATGACCGCGCAGGCGAGAAAACGGATTCGCTGGCGCCAGATCGCGCCCGCCATGCGCCGGAGGTCGAGGGGTTGCTCGGTCACGACACCACCGCGCGTTCCACGTCGTCCTCGAACTTTGCGTGCGGATCCAACGCGAACGCACGGCTCGTGCGGTAGTACGCCGCGATCTCGACGACCGCGGTGACCGCCGCGGTGGCGACGAGTGCCCACGCGGTGCCGTTCACGCCCCACGCGAACGAGCATGCCGGGATGAGCAGGCACGCGGCGACGACCGAGGTCACCGCGATGTTGAAGAGCATGCGCGCCTGCTTCGTCGCCTTGAGCACGAGGATGGGCCCGAGCCCGAGCGTCTGCACGAGCCACGCGAACGCGATGATCCGCGCCGCCGTGGCGTAGTGCGCCGACGAGCCGCCGTACACGACGCGCAGGATACGCGCGCCCTGTGCGAATACGACCGCGGCGACGAGCCCGACGCTCGCGACACCGGCGAGGGTGACGAACAGCGCGACGCGCCGCAGCCTCGGCCAGCCGCCGCGTTCGAGCGACCGCGAGGCCTCGGGCAGGCCGATGCTGCCGCCGGCCTGGATGAGAACCAGCGTCGGCCCGCTCATGAGGTTCTGCGCGGCCTTCAACCCGCCGAGCCCGACCGAGCCGACGCCCGGGCCTGCGAGCAATGGGTACGCCTGCGCGCTGCCCCAGCTCGCGAGGCCGCCGGCGAACAGCCACTTGCTCATCGGCCAACGCGAGCGGATCATCGCGGGCCCGCCGTGCCGGGTGAAGCGCACCGAGAACTGCCGCGCGCCGTACACCGCGCCCGCAGCCGCGCCCACCCCCCACGCGACGATCGCGATCGACGGCGATCGGAACCCCGCGCCGATGAGCACGACGAAGCCGAGCGCCTGCACGCAGTTGAAGAGCGTGTCGTTCGCGAGTGACCGCTCGGGCCGCGCCTGCATGAAGCCGACCCAGCGCCAGTAGTCCTGCACGAGCAGCACCGGTAGGAAGAGCGCGAGGACGAGCAGTGCGATCGCGTAGGACCGCAAGCCGGTGAAGAGCAGGGGCGCGGCCAGGAGCGCGAGGAGCGCGGCCGCGCCGAGACCGAGCGTGACCTCGGCCGCGAGGCCGGCGCTCATGCGCGCGCTCGCATCGGCGCGCAGCACGTCGTTGTCGATCGCCATCGGATCCGTGATCAGTGCGCGGTGCGCGGTGCCGAGCGCGAGCCACGCGGTGTACGCGACCGCGAAGGCACCCAGACCTGCGAGGCCGGCGATGTGCGCGACGACGACCCCGACCGCGAAGTTCGACGCCGACGAGAACGCCTGGTCGACCGTCGTGATGAAGACGCGGCGCGACGGCTTCGCGCGCCCGGCCGCGTCGTCGGGCTCGACGATCTTCGGCTCGGGTGGAAGCGGTGGTGGTGGGTTGCGATCGCCGCGCGTCGCCGTGTCGGGTGCGGCGGCCACGAGCGGCAACTCACCGCGCCGACCGTGCACGAGGAAGTCGACGAGCAGCGGGCCGACGACGCGTGCGTCGTAGCGGTCCTCGAACCGGACGCGCGCCTGCGCGCCGAGCTCGGCGCGGTGCGGTTCGTCGTCGAGCAGCCGGACGAGCACCTCGGCCGCGGCCGGCGCGTCGTCGAGCGGCCAGAAGTAGCCCTCCGAACCGTCACTGATCATCTCGGCGATCCCGCCGATGCGCCCCGCGACGACCGGCAGCCCCGCGGCCATCGCCTCGATCACCGCGTAGGGCAGCACCTCGCGCGTCGCGGTGTGCGCGTAGGCGCGATACGCGGGCAGGAAGTCGCGCGCACCCGACACGTAGCCGAGCAGGTGCACCTGGTCCTCGATCCCGAGCTCGCGCGCGAGTCGCGCCAGGGGCCGGCGGGTCGGGCCGTCGCCGATGATGTCGACGGTGTACCGCCGGCCGAGATCCTTGGCGGCTGCGAGCACGTGCAGCAGGTACTGGTGGTTCTTGTAGAGCTCGAGTCCGCCCACGGTCACGAGGTCGGCGCCGCCGGTCGGTGGGATCCGCGGCGTGCTCGGCGCCGCGAAGTTCGGCACCAGCTGACACGCCGACGCGTCGAGGCACAGCCCGTACCGGCGCAGTGACTGCGTCGCCGACGCCGACATGAACACGACGCCGTCGACGTTCGGGATCGTGAGCCGCTCGAGCGCGCGGATGCGGCGGTACACGCGGCCGCCGTCGCGGATGAGCCCCTTGTCGACCCACTCGTCGGCCTGCGACCCGTCGAAGTGCACGGCCATCACGACGCGCTGGTGCGGACCGCGCCGTACGTCGAGCGCGGCGCGCGCCGCGAGCGGGCACTGCGCGTAGACGACGACATTGCTCGCCTGCGCGAGCTCGGTCCGGAGTGCGCGCCGCAGGAAGCGCCAGTGCCACTCGCGGTACCAGGCGATGCCCGCCTCTTCGCTGGCGGCGGCGACCGGCACGCGCGCCGCGAACACCGCGAGCGCGAGCGCGGCCTCGTGCGATCGCGGGTGCACGATCGTCACCTCGCGCCCGACGCTCTCGAGGTAGGCGTGGACCTCGCGCACGTGGGTCTGCACGCCGGTCGACCCGTCGGGCGGCAGGATCGTCGCGATCACGACGCGCGGCGCGGCGGTCGCGGCGTCGTCGGGCGCGGCGCGCAGGTCGATGACCGTCGGGGTCGCCGTATCAGTCATGATTCCGGGGTCGGGCTCGCAAGCTCGCCCTCCTCGACGCGCCCGGGAACTGTCGAGGCGGCGCCGCTCGCTTCGCGCGCGTGCGGTCGTGCTTCGGCGTCCTCGAAGGCCAGTTCCGTGTGGAGGCGACGCGCGGTCTCGACGCTGGTGCCGGTGCCGACGAGCGTCGTCGTCGGCTGCTTCACGCCGAAGCTCGGGGAGTACCAGCCGAGCACCGGGTCGAGTCCGCCCCGCACGACGCGCCACTCGAGCGCGTCGGCGAGCACCAACGTCGCCGTCGCGCAGCCGGCGGCCGTCGGCCACGCGAGCGCGAACACCGAAGCGTCCGTGGTCGCGGGCCGCACCGACACGTCGCAGCCGAGGTGGAACGCGAGCTGTAACGCGTGCGCGCCCGTCGTGTCGATCTCGTCGACGATCTCCAAGCGGCGCGCGTCACGGTCGAGCCGAACGGTGCGCCGATGGATCGCGGGCGGACTCAGGTCGGCGTAGCCGTCGTGCTGCGCGGTCCACGACTCGATCTCGCCGTCGCCGTCGACGACGACCTCCAATACCTGCGTCTGCGCGTGTCGCACCCACATGAACGGCCCGCCCGAACGCGACTGGTCTCGGCCCGCGAGCTCGACGGTGTTGTGCGCGAGCGTCGAGCGGAAGTACTGCCGCCACGCGGCCTCGCCGTGGTAGCAGTACGTGCCGGGGTCGACGAAGATCTCGACACCGCCGTGACGCACCTCGATCGAGAGCGCGTCGGCGTGCCCGTGAGCGGCGGTGCTGAGGAAGCCGTGGGGTCCGCCGTCGGCGCGGCACCACAGCTCCGGCCGCGGGTCGTCGGGGCGCGTGCGGAGGAGTGCGAGGCCGGCGTCGGGGAAGCGCGCGGGCCGGAGCGCGGCGCGTTCGGGCCGCGCGACCGGTGGACGCGTCGCGAGCGAGCCGAGCAGCCGGCTCCCGACCGTCGACGTGTGCTCCGGCCACCACGGCGGTGCGCCGAACAGACGGGCGCCGATGTCGAGCAGTCCGTCCCAGCGCGACGCGGCGCGGTCGTCGACGACGAGCGCGCGCCCGTCGTCGGCGTCGCCCTGCCGCGGCGCGCCGCCCGACGCGTCGAGCACGGCCGCGGCGACGTCGATCATGCGCCCGATCGCGTTCCACACCGAGTCGGCGAGCGGCAGGCCCCGGCAGTCGCTCTCCACGGCCGCGAGCAGGAGCAGCTCGGCGACGAACAGGTGGTAGTCGGTCGCGAGCTCGCGGTTCACACCGCTCGCGAACGTGTTCGCGTCCGCCGATCGCGTGAGGAGCTCGGCCGCGTCGGTGCGCCACTGCGCGCTGCGTGCGAACCAGGGCATCGCGCAACTCGCGACGAGTTGCCCGGCGGCTTCCGCGATCACATGGTTGTTCGCCGACGAGCCGACGCTGCGGAACGCGGCCAGGTACTGCTGGTGCCACGCGAGCTGGCGGAGCGCGTCGTCGTTGTCGTCGAAGAGCGCGTGCACGCCGTCCCAGCCGTCGAGGAGGCGCCGGATCCACACCCAGGCGACGAGCCGGAGCGCGATCTCGATCCCACTCGTCCAGTGGACGCCTGAGAGGAACGGATTGCGCCGCCACCACGATCGCAGCTGGGTCGCGACCGCCTGCGCGTAGCGCGCGTCGCCGGTGAGGTAGAACGCGGTCGCGAGCACGGTGAGGTGCTGGTGCCGCGAAACCTCCCAGACCTGCTTCACGTTGCCGGTCTCGGCTTCCGAACGGAAGCGGATCCCGAACGCGTAGCGCTCCGACGGCGCGCGCCGGCCGGTGATCGGGTCGTGGAACCAGTCGGGATCGTCGAGGTCGTCGCGCCGCGCGCCGAGCACCTCCGAGCGGCCGGTCAAGAGTCGGTCGGCCTCCGCGATCACCGCCGCACAGCGTTCGGGCGGCAACGCGAGGCCGGCCGCCGGCGCGAGGACGGTCGTGAACCGGCGGTCGGACCGCGTCTCGACGCGACCCGCGTCGGCGCCGGGCCGCACCTGGCGCGTCCGCCACACCTGCTGGCGCACGGAGTCGCGCACGCGCACAGCCGTCTCCGCGGGTGACATCCGGGACGCCCGGTGCACGTACCAGCGCAGGTCGGCGGCGGTCGTCACGGTCGCTCCGGCCGCCCGGTGTCGAGGCTGCGCGCGATCGCGAGCGTCGCGCGCGTCGTGGTGGCGAGCGACTCGAGCGGGATCGGCGACGGCCTCTGCGTACGCACCGCGTCGACGAAGGCGCGCAGCTCCGCGCCCTGTCCCTTGTCGATGCCGAGCGCGGGGCGGCTCGTGTGCTTGTGCCGGCCGTTCCACGCGGTCGTGCGGCGGAAGTTCTCGAGGCGCGCGGTGTGACCCGCCGCCGACGCGTCGAACGTCTCCTTGGGTGCCCGCGCGCTGCCGTCGGTGACGTACGTGATCGTGCCGAGCGAGCCGTTGTCGTAGCGGATCGTCGCGATCACGTCGTCGCGGTTGATACCCGGCATCGCGCGCACCTCGACCGGCGCGGCGTCGAACCACCACGAGAGCGTGTCGACGAAGTGACCGCCCTCACCGACGAAACGCGAGCCTTCGAGGACCTCGTTCGCGTACCAGCTCGTGGCATCGAGCCGGCCCGCGCTCACGAGGTAATGCGCGTGCCCGGGCTCGCCCCGGCCCGCGAAGCGCTGCTTCAGATCGACGAAGCGCGGTGCGAACCGGCGGTTGAAGCCGACCATCAACATCGCGCCGGGCGTCGCGTGCGCGGCCGCGAGCACGCGGTCGAGCTCGTCCTCCGACAGTGCGAGCGGCTTCTCGACGAACACCGCCTTCCCGCGCTCGAGCGCGCGGCACGCGAGGTCGGCGTGGGAGTGATGACGCGTCACGACGAAGACGGCGTCGATGCGCTCGTCGTCGAGCACGCGATCCACCGACGTCGTCGTGTCGACGAAGCCGAACTTGCGCTGCGCGTCGAGCGCGGAGAGGGACCGGTTCGTCGCGACGCACGCGAGCTCGACGCGCTCATCGTCGCGCAGCAGGGGGAGCAGGGTCGACGACGCGTAGCTTCCCGCGCCGAGGAAGCCGACGCGTACGAACCCGGACGCCGCGCGCGCCGTGCGCCGGGCCGGAGCGGCGGCGGCCGCCGGCGCTTCCAGTGCGGCTGCGGCCGCTTCGGTCTGCTCGGCCACCGACGCGGGCGGATACTCGAAGAGCAGGCCGATGTCGCGGCGCGCGCCGGTGCGCATCTCCTCGTACACCTCGGCCGCGCGCGCGAACGGAACCGTCGCCGAGTGCACACGTGTGAGATCGAGCGCGTTGCGCTCCAGGAGGTCGACGAAGCACGCGAGGTTGCGGCGCTCGGTCCACCGCACGTACCCCGCGGGGTAGTCGATCCCCTCGAGCTCGTAGGTCTCGTCGTAGCGGCCGGGTCCGTACGACCGCGAGAATCGGACGTCGAGCTCCTTCGCGTAATAGTCGTTCCACGGCAGGTCGATGCGGCACTTGCCGACGTCGACCACGCGTGCGCGATCGCGCGCGACGCGCGCCGCGATGCGCAGCGGCTCGTTCGTGTCGCCGCCCGCGGTGACCAGCACGCAGTCGGCGCCGAGGTCGCCGCTCGCGTGCAGGATCGCCTTCTCGACGAGATCGACCCCCTCGGCGTCGGGCGCCGCGCACACGGTCGCACCCGACTCCTCCGCGATGCGGCAGCGCTCGGCGACCGGGTCGAACCCGAACACGCGCACGCCCGCCGCGACGAGCAGCTGCACGGTGAGCTGCCCCACGAGGCCGAGGCCGATCACGCACGCCGACTCACCGAGCTGGGTCTCCGCGCGCCGCACGCCCTGCAGTGCGATCGCGCCCACGGTCGCGAACGCCGCGTGCTCCGCGCGCACGCCGGAGCCGACGGGCACGCAGAGGTTGGTCGGCACCCAGTTGACCTCGGCGTGCAGCGCGTACTCGTTCCCCGCGCACGCGACGAGCTGGCCGACCGCGAGATCGCCGGCACCGCGCCCGACCTCGACGACCTCGCCCGCGAGCGAGTAGCCGAGCGGCGTGAGCGAGTCGAGCTTGTTGGTCGCGCGCCGGTACGCCTCGAGCGGGCCGACCTGGACCGCGGTGTCGACGACCTTGCGCACCTGGTCGGGGCGCGCCCGCGCCTTCCCTGCGAGCGAGAGCTTGGCCTGCTCGATCTTCATCATCTCGGTGCCGGTCGACACGAGCGAGAAGTGCGAACGCACGAGCACGCCGCCGGGCCGGCACGCGGGCGGCGGGACGTCGACGAGCAGCAGCTCGCCCGACCGGTAGTTCTGCGCGATCTGCTTCACGTCAGCTCCTCACACCGAGCGCGCGCATCTGCCGGTACCAGAGCTCGAGGCTGAGCAGCTGCCAGATCTGCTTGGCGCGGTCCTCGCGGCCCGACCGCTCCTCGGCGATCAGCTCGCGCACCGGCGCGTCCTGCAGCAGGCCGTCGGCGATGAGGTCGCCCGACACGAGCACGTCGTCGACGAGGGGGCGCAGCTCGCGCGAGATCCACGAGCGGATCGGCGCGCCGAACGACGCCTTGGGGCGGTGCACGATCTCGTCCGGGAGCCACTGCCGCGCCGCCGACTTCAGCGCGAGCTTGCCCGCGCCGTGGCGGATCTTCGCGGAGCCGGGGAACGTGAACGCGGCGCGCACGACGTCGACGTCGACGAACGGCACGCGCACCTCGGTCGACGCGGCCATGCTCGACCGGTCGGTGTACGCGAGGTTCAGGCCCGGCAGGAAGAGGCGCGTGTCGGCGAGGCACATGCGGCTCACGTGATCCGGCAGCCGGCTGTCCTCGTACACGCCGCGGTGCTCGTCGATCACGTCCGCGACGTGGCCGCGCAGATCGGGACCGACGAGTCGCTCGAGCCCGCCCGAGTCGTAGAGCGTGTAGCTGCGCCGGAACGCAGGCTCTTCCGACAGCTCCGCGAACGTGAGGAAGCGCTTCGCCCAGCGCGTCGAGCGGATGCCGCGATTGCCGACCGCGACCGGCAGCCGGTCGACGGCGGGGCGCACCATCCGGCGCACCGGCCGCG
The DNA here is from genome assembly GCA_036271555.1 of Acidimicrobiia bacterium. NCBI lineage: Bacteria > Bacillati > Actinomycetota > Acidimicrobiia > Acidimicrobiia bacterium. The sequence goes on along the minus strand of DATBAK010000084.1, from coordinate 10,513 downwards.
GCACCCGGCGGTACCGCGCCGCGGCGACGCACGCGACGTGCTTGCGGTAGCCGCCGAAGAGCTCGTCGGCACCCATGCCCGAGAGCAGCACCTTGGCGCCCGCGTCGCGCGCGGCCTCGCAGATCAGGATCGTGTTGAGCGCGGCGGGATCGCCGGTCGGCTCGTCGAGCGCCTCGACGACGCGCGGGAGCATCGCGGCCACGTCGGGATTGATCTCGATCTCGTGCAGCGGCATGCCGAGGTCGGCCGCGACCTTGCGCGCGTACACCGCGTCGTCGGGCATCGCCTCGTACTTCTGGTCTTCCGGGCGGAACGCGATCGTGTACGCCTCGATGCCGGCGTGGCGTTTGTGCGCGAGCGCGGTGATGACGCTCGAGTCGAGGCCTCCGCTGAGGAACGTCGAGACCGGCACGTCGGCGACGAGGTGCGCGGCGACCGACTCCTCGACGACCGCACCGAGATCGGCGGGCTCGCTCTCGGCCGCCTCCGCCGCGACCTCGGCGACCGACCAGTAGCAGCCGACGCGCTTCGAGCCGTCGGGCCGGAACTCCGCCCACGTTCCCGGCTGCAGCTTCTCCACGCCGGCGATCGCGCACCGCTGGTCGGGGACCCAGTAGTAGAGGACCGACGCGACGATCGACGCGCGATCGATCTGGAGCTCGGACCCGATCGTGCTCGTGAGCGCCTTCAGCTCCGACGCGAACACGACCGTGCCCGCGCGCGCCCGGTAGTAGAGCGGCTTGATCCCCAGCTGATCGCGGACGAGGAAGAGCGAGCCCGTGCGCTCGTCGAACATCGCGAACGCGAACATGCCGCGAAAACGCGACAGGCAGTCGGGACCCCAGCGGCGCCACGCCTCGAGCACGACCTCGGTGTCGCTCGCCGAGCGGAAGGTGACGCCGCGTGCCGCGAGCTCGCGCCGCAGCGCCGCGTAGTTGTACAGCTCGCCGTTGTACGTGAGGGTGAGCCCGTTCTTCGAGAAGGGCTGCGCGGCCGCGGGGCTGAGGTCGATCACCGACAGCCGGCGGTGTCCGAGCGCCACGCGCACGCCGTCCCGTTCGTACTCCCACACGCCGGATCCGTCGGGCCCGCGGTGCGCGAGACGGGCCGTCATCGCGCGCGTCAGCGCGACACCGTCACCCCGCTGGTAGCAACCTGCGATCCCGCACATCGTGCGTTTCCCGTCAGTCCCCGGCCGCGAGCGCGGCGGCGCGTTCCTCGCGCCTCGGCGCGAGCCCGAACATGCGCTCGTACACCGACAGGTAGCTCGCACCCTGATGCGACCACGCGAGCTCGTCCTCGATGCGGCGCCGGCCGAGCGCGCCCATCCACTGGCGCCGGGGCTCGTCGGCGAGGAGGTCGAGGATCGCCTGCGCGAACCCGTCGATGCGGTTCGGCTCGACGTACACCGCGGCCGGTCCGCCCGACACGCGCGTCTCGATCAGGTCGAACGCGACGACCGGCAGCTCGAACGCCATGTACTCCATCGTCTTGTTCATCGTGGAGACGTCGTTGAGCGGGTTGCGCGGGTCGGGGGAGAGCCCGAGGTCGGCGGTCGAGAGCACGCGCGCGACGACGTCGTCGGGCACGCGGCCCGTGAGCTCGACGTGATCGCGCAGGCCCAGCTCGTCGCGCAGGGTCACGAGCGACTCGAAGCAGTCACCGCCGCCCATGATCGTGAACGCGATGTCGTGGCGGCCGTGGCCGTGCACGATCTCGTGCGCGGCGCGCAGGATGTTGTCGACGCCGTCCTGCGGTCCCATCACTCCGATGTAGGCGACGAGGTATCGGTGGTCGCGCCGGCGGGCGGGATCGGGCGTCACCCGCCGCAGCCGCTCGGCGTCCGGCCCGGTGCGGACGACCGTCACGCTGTCGGGCGCCTTCCCGCCCCGCTCGAGCGCGACCTTCCGGTACGAGTTGTTCGTCGCGATGACGTGGTCAGCGGTGCGGTAGTTGAGCCGTTCGAGCAGCCGGAGCACGCGCGCGGCGACCGCCGAGCCGTCGGGGAAACGCGACTCGTACAGCTCGGGGCAGAGGTCGTGCTGGTCGTACACGTACCGACAGCCGGTGAGCGTGCGGAACAAAAGACCAAGCGGCCAGAAGATGTCGGGCGGGTTGCACGACTGGAGCACGTCGAAGCGGCCGCCGCGGAACTCCCGCGCCGTCAGCCACGCGGTCATCACGAACGACCACGTGTACTCCACGATGTAGCCCGCGATGCCCGACCCCGCGGGCGGGGGCCGGTACTTGTGCAGCGCGATGCCGTCGACGACCTCGTGCGTCGGGTCCCCGGGCCCCTTCGGGCACACGACGTGGACCTCGATGCCGGCGTCCTTGAGCGTCTGGCTCTCGAGCCAGACCCGCCGGTCGAAGGGCACCGGCAGGTTCTGCACGACGATGAGGACCCGACCGGGCACACCGTGCGACCGGCCTGCGCGTCGGCGCCGCCGCGTCACCACCCGATGCCCACGTAGCCGGGAACCGTCTCGACCTCGCGACTCAGGCGACCGCTGAGGTCGATGAGGACGGGCGGCGGGTTCTCGAGCAACGCCTCGATCGCGTCGCGGTCGGTCGAGGAGACGATCGCGACGTCGACGTCGGCGAGCGCCTCCTTCGCGCTGTCGGCGAGCAGGCGGCACAGGTGCGGCAGCTTCGACTCGACATACGTGCGGTTCGCGCCGACGAGCCGCGCCGGGTTCACGATCGGGTCGTAGATGCGGAGCCGGAAACCCTTGCCGAGCAAGGTCTCGGCGAGCTCGACGTTGGGGCTCTCGCGCAGGTCGTCGGTCTCGGGCTTGAAGCTGAGTCCGATCAGCGCGATGTCGCGGCCGTGGGTCGCGATCGTGCGGTCGACGACGTCGCTGACGGTGAGCTCGTTCGACTGGAGCGCGCCCGACATCAGCGGAAGATCCACGTTGTGCGTGCGCGCCGCGTGGAGCAGCGCGCGCAGGTCCTTGGGCAGGCACGATCCGCCGAACGCGAAACCGGGGCGGAGGTAACGGTCCGACAGGTTGAGCCGCGTGTCCTCGCAGAAGAGGTCCATCACGGTGCGCGAATCCACGCCCTGACTGCGCATGAGTCGCGCGAGCTCGTTCGTGAACGAGACCTTCGTCGCGTGGAACGCGTTGCACACGTACTTCAGTGCCTCGGCCTCACGCGTCCCGACGACGCGCACCTCGCGTCCGAGGAACGCGAAGAGGTCGGCGAGCGCGGCCGCGGTCTCGCCGTCGGAGGTGCCGATCACGACGAACGGGGGATCGAAGAAGTCGGCGATGCCCGAGCTCTCGCGGAGGAACTCAGGGCACATCGCCACACCGAAGCGCCAGCCGCGCGGCTGCACGGTCGCGAGGATCGGTGCGATGACGTCGTCGACGGTGCCGACCGGAACCGTGCTGCGCATCACGACGCTGCGGACACCCGACGCCGGCGGCGCGGCGCGCTCCGAAGCGTCGGCGACCTCGCGGGCCGCGCGCTCCACTTGCGAGAGGTCGACCCGGCCGTGCGCGGTCGACGGCGTGCCGACGCAGATGATGGCCATGTCGGCGCCATCGAGCGCCTCGACGGAATCGGTCGTCGCGTGCAACCGGCCCGCGTCCACGACGGTGCGCACCAGCTCGTCGAGGCCGGGCTCGACGACGGGGCTCGAGCCCGCGGCGACGACCTTGACCTTCTCTTCGTCGACGTCGACTCCCCAGACGTCGTGGTCAGCGCTCGCGAGGCACGCGGCCGAGACCGTCCCGGCGTACCCGAGACCGAAGACCGCCACCCTCATGCTCGCCCCTCCCTGGCGCCGAACGACCGGTCGGCGCCGGAAGAACCCGGGCCGAGACGGGAGGCAGTCGCCCACACCACCAGAAAGGAGCCGTGAACCGCCCGCGAGATACAACTCTGCGCGTTCAGAGAATGTGCTCGTCTCCGTGCGCTCGCGAGATGTGGTCGGCGGCGGTCGCGACCACGGCCACCCAGAGCGCGCCCAGCACGACACTGCCGACCACATCGCTGAGGTAGTGATCGAGCAGGTACACGCGCGTCCAACCGACGAGGAGTGCGAGCACGACGAACGCGGCCGCACCGGTCACGCGGACGACCACTCGCGCCGCGGACCGCGCGACGAAGACCGCGAAGGTGCCGTAGACGGTCGCGGCGAAGAGTGCGTGGCCGGACGGGAAGGTCCCGGACGTGAGGTCGGGCACCACGCCCGAGGCCGGGTAGCGGTGTACGCCGATCTTCACCGTCACCGTGAGCAGCGCGGCACCCGCGAACGCGGCGACGGCCTGCGCGACCAGGACCGGAGCTCGGCGGCGCACCGCGACGAGCGCGCCCCCGACGACCGCGAGAACGCCCGTGACCGTCGCGGTCCCGAGGTCGCTGACGTCGGAGAGCAGGCGATGCCAGGGCGGTCCGCCGTGTGCGACCGAGAACCGGCGTGCGGGCGCGTCGAGATCACGCGCGACGACGTGCGCGAGCGGTCCGGTCACGAGCCGCCCGAGCCCGACACCGAGCAGCGCGATCGCGACGAGCCCGAACGCGGCGCGAACGGCGGTCTCGCGCGCTCGGGGGTCGCGGACTCCGGCCCGCTTCACAGGTGCAGGAGGCGCCGCGCGTTGCCGGCGTACACCTGCTCGAGCACGGCGCGGGGGAGTCCGAGCCCGGAGATCGCCCACCGGCCGTGCGGGGGAACGCCGTCCGCCGAGTACGGGAAGTGCTCGTCGAGGGTCTCGAGCGCGCGGAAGTAGACGCGGTACCGCGCTGCGTCGATGGGAAGGAGGTCGGTGCCGAAGAGAATCCGGTCGGCGTGGCGCTCGATGAGCGCGGCCGCGGCTCGGGGCTGACGGCCGAGCTCCGCGATCCGCGCCGACACGTCGATCGCCACGTTCGGGTAGCGCAGCAGCGCGTCGACCCAGCTCAGGTCCTCGGGGAACCCGCCGACGTGGGCGCCGACGAACGTGGTCGCGGGGTGCGCGGCGACGGTGGCCTCGAAGGCGTCGAGCAGCCGCCGGAAGCCGTCGGGCCCGACGCTCGCCTGCGACACGCTCGGGTGCCGTCGCAGCTCTTCGACCCGTTCGTTGAAGCGGTTCACCGGCTCGAAGAACGCGGCCGGATCCGCGGTGTGGACGACGACCGGCAGGCCGAGCGATCCCGCGGCGTCCCAGATCGGCGCGAGCAGGGGATCGTCGCTCCGCACCAAGCGGCCGCCGACGCGCACGCTCAGACCCAGGTCCTTCCAGACCTTCAGCCCGCGCGCGCCGCGTGCCGCCGAGCGTTCGAGCGAGCGCACGAGCGCGTCGGTGCCGCCCGGCACGTCGAGCTGCGACCAGTCGAGATGGCAGAAGGTGAAGAACCGGCCGGGGTGCGCGTGGTCGTACCGCTCGAGGTTCTCGTCGAGCTCCCGGTCCCAGCGCCCGTCGAGGTTCACCACCGCTTCGAGGTTGCACTCGTCCATGAGCCCGAGCAGGGCTCCGACATCGGGCGCGATCCAGCTCGAGTCGGACGTCAGCCACCGTCCGAGGTGCGCGTGCGCGTCGATCGCGGGAACGCAGGCGCGATCGACGAGGTGTGGCGCGTGCCGAAGCATCGACCGCGGCTCGAACCGGTCGAGGCGCGGGACCGGTCGCAGTTGCGCGCGTCCCCATCGCAGCAGCGGCAGCGCGCGCCGCAGCAACGTTCCGCGCCGATACGGCCCGTTGTCACCGCGCGCCCCGTCTTCCACACGAATCACGCTATCGAACGGTCGCTCGTTCGCGACCGGCGAGGCGCGGGCGTTTCATGCAGTTTCTACGTCTTGTCGGCGCGGGCGGGAGAGGGGAGACTGCGCCGACCAGCCGCTCGCTCTCACGTTGGGGGACGATGGAGCGCGTCGAATTCGAGGTTCACCAGCCGCGGGCTGGTACGGGCGATCTCGTGCGTGCCGCCGCGGCCGGAGACGCGCACGCGTGGAACGAGCTCGTCGCGCGCTATGGCGGAATGGTGTGGACGGTCGCGCGCCGGCATCGGCTGAGCGCGGCCGACGCGGCCGACGTCTCGCAGACCACGTGGCTGCGCCTCGTCGAGCACCTGGACCGCATCCAGCATCCCGAACGGGTCGGTGGATGGCTCGCGACGACGGCCCGCCGCGAGGCGCTGCGCGTGGTGCGCCAGTCGCGCCGCCAGGTCAGCACCGACGACGACAACGTGCTCGATCTCACGCTCTTCGACGAGGCCTCACCCGACGTGATCGTCACGACCCGCAGTCGGGACGAGGAGCTCTGGCGGGCCTTCGCGACCCTGCCGGTCCGGTGCCAGCTGATCCTGCAGCTGCTCGGCGGCGACGAGCCGTTGAGCTACGCGGAGCTCGCCGACGTGATGGAGATGCCCGTCGGCAGCATCGGGCCGACACGGGCGCGCTGCCTGGAGCAACTGGGGCGCCGCGTCGCGAATCGAGGTATCTCGTCCGCCTGAGCGCCCTCTTCACGCGTGATGGCCGATCTGCGCTCGACGCCCGCGTGTGCGCCCGTCGACGACCCGCCGCCGCGAGTGCTCGGCGCGGCTCGCCGAGCCTTCGGTGACGCGGTCCGCGGCGCGGTGCGCATCGGGCCCGCGCACGACTCGTGGGACGACGTGCACGTCGAGCGGACCCTCGTGTTCCGCGTCGCCGACGTATCGCTCGTCCTCACCTACCGGGTCGTGCCGGGTGGCGTGTGCATCGCCGGTGGATTCCTCGGCTCGCCGGGCGAGCCCCGCCTCGTGCTGCAACGGCCGGCGCGGCCGAGCGTGCGCCTCGATCCCGCGTCGGACCTGCGGTTCCCGCCGACGCGCGTGCCGCGAGGTCTCGCGAGCTTCGCGGCCGAGTACGACGACGCCGGCGCCTGGACCGGTTGGTGGTCGGACTGGCTTCGGTTGTGACGGGCCGGGCCGGCGCGCCGTCAGCGCTTCGGGCGCTCGGGCTTGCGCGTCGAGGCCCGGTTTCGAAAGGCGCGCCGAGCGGTCTCGGTGACCTCGTCCGGGACCGGGTCGAGCCGGGCCGCGAGCTCCGCGAGCCGGTCGGCTTCGAGATCCGCTTCCGACCCGTCCGAGTCGTCCGACGTCGAGCCCGTCGAAGAGCGATCGCGGTCCGGGGCCGCTCGCCCGGGCGCCGGTTCGGCCATGACGACCAGGCTAGGTCCGCCGCGCGAGGGCATCGGGGACCCGCTCGCGGCACCGCGGGCGGGGTCACGACGAGGTGAAGATCGCCGGTCGCGACCGCTTCGCGCCGCGGATGGATGTATCTGGGAGCCGTCCGCCGTGCTCCTGAGACGGGGTGGGGGCCCAGGTCCGGGCGCCCCCGAGGGACGGCCTGATGGTCACGACGGACAGCGCGCCCGGCCTGCGGGTGAATTCACGATCGGTCGGCGATCGCGCGCGGAACGGGGGTGGCGCGCCATGACCACGGGCATCCGCCACGCGACCCCGCCGCTCGCGCCGGTGATGGCGCGCCTCGCCGCCGAGGTCGCGGCACCACACGCCGACGACGTCGACCGCGACGCGCGCTTCCCGCACGAGGCCGTGGACGCGTTGCGCGCCGAGCGCCTCCTCTCGGTCCTCGTGCCGCGCGATCTCGGGGGCGCGGGCTGCAGCGTGGGCGAGGTCGCCGAGATGACGCGGATCCTCGCGGCCTCGTGCGCGTCGACCGCGGTCGTGTTCGCGACCCACCAGGCGCAGGTCGAATGTCTCGCGCGCCACGGTCGCACCGCCGCGCTCCAGTCGTTCCTCGCCGAAGTCGCCGACGAGCAGCTCTTGCTCGGCTCCGCGGTCGCGGAGGCCGGAGTGGGCGACGACCTCGGCGCGAGCGTCTGTGCGCTCACGCGCGCGGGTGAGCGCTTCCGGCTCGAGAAGGACGCGCCCGTCGTCCTCTTCGCGCTGCACGCCGACGCGGTGCTCGCGTCGTGCCGCCGCTTTCCCGACAGCCCGACCGACGAGCAGGTCCTCGTGCTGTGCCGGCCGCCGGGCCTGCTGCTCGCGCCCTTGGGCGACGACGACGTCATCGGGCTGCGGGGCGCGTGGGGCCCCGGCTTCCATATCGAAGCCGAGGGCACCGACGACCTGATCCTGCCCGATCAGTTCGCGCGCGTCGCGAGCCGCACGCTGCAACCGGTCGAGCACATCCTTTGGAGCGCGGCGTGGCTCGGCATCGCCAACGCCGCGGTCGAGCGCGCGCGCCGCTTCCTCCGCGAGGAGCCGTTCGCGCGGCTCACGCCCGCGGCCGCGACCCGCCTCAGCGAGTTGTCGGCCGCGCAGCAACAGATGGACGAGCTCGTCCGGTCCGGGGCGCGCCGCTACGACCTCGTCGGCGACGACGACGCGACCGGCACGATGCGCTTCGCGATCTCGATGAACAACCTGCAGCTCACGAGCGCGCGGCTCGTCGTGGAGATCGTGACGCGCGCGTTGTCGATCTGCGGCATGGCGGGCTACCGCGAAGGCTCGCCCTACGGGTTGGGTCGGCTGCTGCGCGACGCGCACGGCGCGGGGCTCATGGTGAACAGCGACCACATCGTCGCGACGAACGCGAAGATGCTCCTGCTCTCGGAGGAGACCTGAGTGGGGGCGTACCTCGACGTCGATGCGGGCGCGTTCCAGAGTGCGTTCGCGCAGCGCTCGATCGCGTTTCGGCACGCGCTCGCGGATCATCCGCTGCTCGATCTGGGGTCGATCGCGGAGCTGGCCGACCGGCTCGCGCCCGACCAGGTCCGTCGGGAGCGCAGCGACCTCCCGCTCGACGACCGCGGGTACGTCGATGTCGGTGACGGCTCTGCGTCGACCTCGGTGCTCGGCATCGCGCGCAACGGCTTCCGCATCTCGTTGCGCGAGATCCAGGACGACCGCCGCTTCGCACCGCTGATCGCCGACTGCCACGCGGAGCTCGCGAAGCTGCTCGGGGACCGCGAGGGCGGGGTGGCGCGTCCCGCGGCCTACATCTTCGTGACCGCGGCCGGCGGCACGACGCCGATGCACTTCGACGGCGAGCACAGCTTTCTCCTGCAGGTCCGCGGCACGAAGTCGACGCACACGGTGCCGCGCGCGGGCGCGGGAACCGATGTCCAGCGGGAGCTCGATCGCTACTACGACGGTCGCGACTGTTCGTTCGATCGCATGCGCGCGACCGCCGACGGGTTCGAGCTCGGACCCGGCGACGCCGTCTACTTCCCGTCGTTCCTCCCGCACTGGGTGACGACCGGCGCCGAGCCGTCGGTGTCATTCTCGTTGCCGTTCTACACACGCTTCAGCCGCCGGGCCGAGGACGTCAACCGCCTGAACCGCCACCTCCGTCGCATCGGGTTGTCGCCCCGTCCGCCGGGCGCGTCCGAGCCCGTCGACGCGGCCAAGGTCGCGCTGTTGCGCTCGGTGCGCGCGCTGAAGGATTCGGTGCGCCACGCGCGCGCCCGTGAGGCCGCGACGTGAGCGTCGCCGCGTCGCGCGGCGCGGAACCGACGGAGGTCGTCGACCTCGCGCCGTTGGTCGGCGAACCCGACGGCTTGCGTGCCGAGTGGAACGCGCTCGCAGCCGACTGCCCGGGCACGTCGTACTTCCAGACGGCGGACTGGGTGTGGAGCTGGTGGGAGACGGTCGCGCTCCGGCCGCCGACGCGCGTCGCGTGCTGGCGCGCGCCCGACGGCACGCTCGAAGCCGTCGCCGCCGTGAGCTCGGGACGCGTCGCGCTCCATCGCCGGCTCCGTCTCTCCGTGCGCGCGCTCACACTCGCCGGTAGCGGCCCCGGCGACGCCGATCACTGCGGTGCGATCGCGCGCGAGGACCGGCGGGAAGACGTCGCGCGCTGGCTTCACGACGTTGCCGATCGGAGCACGCTCGTCGCCGAGGCGCTCGACCCGGACGAAGGGATCGCGCCGCGCGGTGCGCGCCTCTTGGAGCGCATGCCGTGCCCCGTGTTGTCGATGACGGCTTCAGACGGGCCCGGCGGGTCGACGACCCACCGCAGCTCGCTCCGCAAGTACGCGCGCCGCGCCGAGCGTGCGGGCATCGCGTTCGAGTGGTTCGCACCCGCGACGGTGACGACCGCGATCGTCGACGCGCTGTTCGAGCTGCACTCGGCGCGCCGCGAGAGCCGGCGCGCGTCGACCACGCTCGGGCCGCTCCACCGCGATCTTCTGTTGCGGTGCTGCGAGCGCGCGGATGCGGATCGCGGCCCGGTCGCGGTGGTCGCGCGTCGAGACGGCGACGTGATCGGCGTGCTCCTCGGCTTCGGCTGGCAGCGCGGCGTCGCGCTGTACCAGAAGGGCTGGCACCCCGACTACGCCTCGTTGAGCATCGGCAGCCTGCTCGTCGCGGAAGCGGTCGACGCCGCGGTCGCGCGTGGCGTCGAGACCGTCGACTTCCTGCGCGGCACCGAGGACTACAAGTTCCGCTTCGGCGCCATCGTGCGCGAGGACCGCACGATGGTGGTGCCGTCGGGCGCGGTCGGCGCGTTGCTCGTCGCGCGGAGCCGGGTCATGGTGCGGCGCGAAGCGCGGGCACCGTGGCGGCGCGCGGAGTCGCCCCT